>NZ_JBEXUS010000012.1:0-131287 GCF_040614455.1 Nocardia sp. NPDC005978 | reverse complement strand
GGCCGCCGCCGCGCCCGGCACCGATCCGGTAGCCCCGGCTCCGGCGGCCGCACCCGCCATTCCCGCCGCGACGGCCCCTGCCACGCCCGCACCCCAGACCGCACAGGCCGCGCCGTCCCCCGTCGCCCAGGTCACCGAACTCCCTGCGAAGCAGAGCAATTCGTGGCTCATCGCCGGTCTGGTCGCCCTGGCCGTCGTCGCCACCGGCGGCGTGTTCGGCGCCGGCCGCCTGGCCCGAATCCGGATTCGCCGATGACCGCAGCACCACCGTCGACCGGGCTGCCCGCCTACGCCGACTACGTCTCACATATCGAAAGCGCGCCCCGCCGGGCCGGCAGGCGCTGGCCGTTCATCGTGCTGATCGTCCTCGGCGCCCTGCTCGTGCTCGCCCCCTTGCTCACCGGCATGTTCCCGCGAGCGATCAAGGGCGAGGCCATGATCGAGGCGTTCCGGCCGCACATGAATCCGGTGAGCCTGCGGGACTACCGCGAGGATCTGCGGGTGCTCGACGACGCCCGCACGAACCTGCTCACGCTCCGGGCGAACGGGCAACAGCCCGGCCAGTTCCCGCTCATCGACAAGTTCGTGCGCGACTACCCGGCCATTCGGACGGACCTGACCGGCATGGTCGACCGCATCGACGCCAATCAGGAGAACTACCGCAAGCTCTCGGGCACAACATCATTCGGTGCGCTCCCGTGGCTGCTCGCGCTGCCCGGACTCGCCCTGGTCGCGGCGGGCGGCTTCGGCCTGCGCGCCGCGGCGAACGGCCGGCGCGGACCCGGCTGGTACGGCGTGGCCGCCCTCGCCGGACTCGGCCTGCTGCTGGTGCCCGCCACCGGCGGACTGTTCCAGGCCGCCCCCGCCGCGCAGCCGCTCATCGACGACTTCCGGCCCATCCTGACCACCGATCAGGTCCGCACGGTGCAGGGCTACTTCGTGACCATCGTCGGCGCGGACGGCGAACTGAACAGCCGCTACTCCGGCGCGCTCACCGCCGCGCACCCCGGGGCGGAACGCGCGGGCATCACCGCGCTGGAAACCCGCTGGCAGCCCATGACCGCGAGGTTCGCGAGCCTGGTCGGCGTACTCAACGACAACGTCGAGAACTTCGACGCCGTCGCAGCGCTCGATGATTCGACCCGTCCGCTGGGCGTCACCGCGTTCCGCGTTCTCGGCTGGGGTTTCGTGATCCCCGGCGCGCTCGCCCTGGCGTTCACGGCCGCGGGCTGGCGACTGTCCCGAATCGATTCCCGCCCAGGCGGTTCCACAGGAGGTGCCTCGGCATGAGAGTTCTCGGACGCAAATCCGGACGCGTGCTCGCCGCGCTGGCGGCGGTCACCGCGATCGCGGTGAGCGGCTGTGGCGGCGACGATGCCGGCACACCCGCCGCTGGTCCTGAACAACTGACGGGCCTGCTGCGTTTCACCGCGGGCGCGGTCAGCGGCGACTCGGTGTCCGGCACCTGGTTCCGCATGGTCCAGCCCGGCGGCACTCCCGCCGACGGCCCGTACATGCCCAACGGCGATTCCCCCGCCCAGGGCGGTGCCACCACCCTGTTGGAACCGGGCTCCGAGGGCGGGCTGCGGATCGGCGGCTACCAGAGCGAACCCGTTCCCGCTTTCGCACAGGGCAATTCGCTCGCGGCCTCGATCACCAAGCCGACGAAGTTCTTCGCCGTGGAGTTCGGCACCTCCACCAATCCGGTGGATCCCCAGACCCGCCGACCGGTGCCGCCGCCCACGGTGGTCAACGACAACGGCAGGCTCACCGCCGACCTCTCGGCCTGGGCCGCGTCCTGGAACGATCAGGAATTCAATCAGGGCGCGCCCAAACCCCCGGAGAAGCAGGGTGCCCAGGTCGCGGGAGCCGAACAGGTGCAACGCGTCTGGGACTGGGTGGCCCAGCGCTGGTTCGACCGCCCGAGCGCCGACGCCGCCCAGGGCCCGTCCGCCACCGGCGCCTACGACCCGACAACCCGAGCCTTCACCCTCGAGTGGACCAGCCTCATCGTCGGCGGGCCGTTCAACGGCTTCACCGGCGTCTGGCACCTGGAGGGCACCTTCGAACCCGGCACGACGGCGGGTTCGCCCACCACGACATCAAGGAGCACAGGGCGATGACTACCGCCGAAACCACGAGGCGGCCCGGGGTGGCCGCGGCCATCCGCGCCATCGCCGCCCTGACCGTCATCGGCAGCGCGGCCGCCGTCACGGCGCTGACCGTACTGGATGACGACCAGCGGCCGGTCGCCTCGACGTCCGCCGGACAGCATGCGGGTACTGCGGCGAACGCGCCCGCCGCACCGGTGGCAGCCGCACCGGCAGCGCCCGGTGTCGATGCCCCCGCGGCGGTCCCGCCCGCCGCGACCACAGATCCCAATGCCGTTGTGCCACCCGGTGAAGCGCCGGCGGCCAGTGTGGCTCTCGGGGGACCCGGCGCGACCGTGGCACTGAACCCGGGCGGCGGCCCCGCCGCGTCCATCCCGCTCAACCCCGGCGCCGGCCCCGCGGCATCTGTTCCGTTGAACTCGGCCCCCGGCGCATCGGTGCCGCCGGCCACCGACCCGGGCGCGGGTACCCCGCTCGCCGCGGCCAATCCCTTCGCCACCGCCCCGGTCGACACCCAGCCCGCCTGCCCGCTGGGCTGGCCCGCACCGAAACAGCAGGGCGGACTGGCCTCGCTCATCGGACTGGCGCCCCTGGCCGGACCCTTCTCCTCCGAGGCGTTCGCGCTCGGCTCGGTCTACCAGCCGATCCTGCGCCTGGTCGGCCCGGTGCTGGCCGAGATCTCCCCGGTGATCACCCAGCACCAGCCGCTCATCGACCCCATCATCGCCCAGGTGCAGGGCGTGGAAGCGATTGTGCTGGAAGCGATCCTGCCGTACTACGGCCCCTACCGCGCCCAGCTCATCGCCGCCGAAGGCGAACTGGCCAAGACCCTGGCCCCGATTTTGGACCGGGCCTACAACAGCGAGATCGCCTCCTGCTTCGTGGCCTGGCAGGGCCAGATCATCGACCGGTCCAAGGGCGGCCGCATCACCGTCGCGTCCCTGGCACACCCCGGCACGGTGGTGGAACTCGGCCCGAAGGACTGAACCCCGCGCCGGTGCGCACCGTCCGGTGCGCACCGGCCATCGTGCAGGCCCCGGCGCATGCGCGGAAAGCAGGTCATCCGCCGTCGAGCGGTGGCCCCGGTACTCGGTTGCGCGCGGCTATCCGCGACAGCGTCTCGAGCACGTCGCACCGGTCCCCGCGAACTGTCCCTGGGCGTCGAAACGGCTTCTGCGCGCACTGTTTCGGGCTGGCAACTCGGTGCGGGTTGCGCGGGCAGGCGGAGCCGCTGCGGCGGACTACTGCCCGGCGTCGCGCCATGACCCGCACACTGCCCTGTTTGACCGATTCCGTACGCGTACCGCCCCTGCCCTGACACTTCACCAGCCGAACACTGCCACTGGCCAGTCCCGCTGTGGCAGTTGATGTTCCGTGCTCCGTACCCTGAGATTCCATCTAGGGGGCGAGCAGCGTGAAGATGCGTTTCCTGTTCCTGGCCCTGGCGATGATCATCGCCGCGTCGACCTACGATTACTGCAGGTCACAGGGCTTCTACCCGATAGTCGCCGCGGCGGGTGTCATGGGCACCCTGCTGCTGGTCGAACGAGCGATCCGGTAGACCGGCATGTCGCCGAAAGCGACTCCGGCGCAACCGGAATCGACCGATCGACCCAGGGCGCCTCCGTGCGGGCGACGCCCCGGACCGGTCACAGGTAGCTGCCCACCGCGGTGGTATCCGCCGGCGCGGCCTGAATCCGGGTGGGGTGATCGCGCGCTTCGATCAACTCCGCCAGGGTCATTCCGCCCGCCTCCACCACCGGCTTCGGGCGGTCACCCAGTTCGCGATCCAGCCAGGCGGTCGCCTCCGCGGGCGAGAGCCGCCCGACCTCGAGCTGAGCCAGGCAGCGACCCGGTCGCACCACGGCCGGATGCAGGCGGGACAGGTTCTCGTTGGTGGTGATGGCCACCAGCACGTCCCGGCCCTGTCCCAGCATGCCGTCGGTGAGGTTGAGCAGGCGCGAAAGCCCCTGTCCGGTGGACTCTTTCGCCGAGCCGCGAATCAGCTCGTCGCAGTCCTCCAGCACCAGCAGCCGCCATTTCCGCTTGCTGTCGTCGTAGGTGTCGACCCCGATCGCGACCTCCATGAGGTAACCCGGATTCGAGAACAGCACCTCGGGATCGAGCACGCAGTCGACCTGACACCACTGCGCCCACTCCCGGGCCAGCGCCCGCAGGGCCGAGGTCTTGCCGGTGCCGGGCGGGCCGTGCAGCAGCAGCAACCGGCCGCTGACGTCCTCGGCGCGCAGGGCCATCAACCGGCCCAGGGCCGCGCTGATGTCACCGCTGTAGTTCTGTTCGATCTCGGGCCAGGTGGCCGCGCCGATGGTGCGTTCGCGGCGGCTGAAACCGTGTGCGCCACTGTGCCAGAACCCCATGGACACCTGCGTGTCATCGGCTTCCTCGGCCACGGTGGCGTCCTTGGAGCACACCTCGATCACGGTGCGGGCGAGCTCTTCGGTCACGGCGCTGACGTGCAGCATGGCGGTGCCGTTGGTCCGCCGCAGCACCCGCAGCATCCAGCCCTCACCGGCGGCGAGGACGGTTTTGGTGCTTTCGTCGTCACTGGTGCGCAGGATCCGCGCGTCCTCCGGGCAGAGCGCGGCATCGGGCTTGACCCGCTCGAGTTCGGCGGACAGGGCATGGGGGTGTTCACCGCTCACGAAGGGCGCGAGCCCGAGCGCGTCGATGATGTCGCGCGGCGAGTCCGAGTCGTCCAGGCTCATCACCCACGACATCGCCGCGGGCGTCGCCTCTTCGCGACCGACCAGCCGAAGCCGTTCCTGGGGTGTGGAAGTCATTCCGACGATCATCCGGATTCGACCCGCGCCGGTCCACCGAATATTCGATCATTCCCGCTGTCCGGTTTGTCACCGGTGACAACCGCCCCCGGGGCGATTTTGAGCTCTGACAGAAACCGAGCGCCCGCCCCACGCGAGCGCAAATCCACTGCTACCGTTTGAAATCGTCAGCGTGGAAATATCCAGCGGGCAATGGAATAGGCCGCCTGCTTGCTGTCGCGGTGGCCTCCGACTCCGGCGATGCCGGACCGGGGGCCACTACCGCGGCCGTTCCCGCTGGGCCGCAGTTCATCTCGAACCGGATATTCCGGAACTACTTCGCGCGTTGCGCCGAATGCCGGATGGTCGCTGTACCCGAGTGGAAGAATCGGGATCGCCGCATTCGCTCTCCACGCGGCAGAGGTTGGCCGTGATTCAGTGGGTTGCTGCCGAGCCGGGCTGGTACCGCGGGGTGGCGCCGATGGTGAGTTTTCACCACCACGATGGTGTGCGGAGAAATCGACGACGGAGCGACCAGCGAGCCCGTCGCACATCGAACGCGAAACCACTTGGTACCAAGCATTCTTCGCGCATCCTCAACGATCCACAGTGCGGAATCGAGGAGTCCTCAGATGCAAACGCCCGCCTACACCAGAGGGTATCGAAGCGGCTACCGGCAAGGTTTCAAGCAAGCGATGCTCCACAACCCGGAGAGCGATCCGCCCGTCCCGGTGGCGCCGGCCGGGGTCGGTGATTATCCGTACGGGTTCAGCGAGGGCTACGACACCGGATATCACAATGGCTTGGCCCGGCTCGCCTGCACCGAGGCCCGCGGGCGCTGAGCCGGTCGACCGACCCCCGTTGGCCGCCAATGGCGTCCGCACCCGGGCAGGGGTTGTCCGGGTTCGGCCGCCATTGCACGACAGCGTCTGCACGGCGGCGCAATTCGATTTGAAACGACTCGCGCCGAGTTCTGCGATTCACGCGTATGCGAATTCTCGCAATAGTCGCGCAAATCTAGTGTCCGCCCTAGATTTCGGGGGCGCCGAGCCTGGACCTTCTCCGAACAGGACCACCCTGGCCGGCGGGACACCCGGCACGGTTCAGGCCTGCCACCAGGACAGTACGAACAGGCAGAACGCGGTCGTCACCAGCAGTACCGCCAATGCCTGCGCGAGCCACGGCCGCCAGCGTTGCAGGCGCTCCACGGCGACGTACAGGCCACCGATCAGCAGGATCGGCAGCACCGCCGGAATGATCAGCGCGACCAGCGGCCCGATGATCCAGCCCGCGATGCGGAATTTGCCCCACGTGGTGCCCAGGATCAACGGGATGACGATCGCGCCCGCGAGCCCGCCGACGATCGCCCGCAGCGGTTCCTCGCCGATCCACGGGACGCCGGGGACGCCCGGGGTGTCGAACAGGTCGAGGGTCGACCACAGTCCGAGCAGCACGATGACGAGCAGCGTGCCGTAGAGCGCGGCGCGGTAGTGCAGTTTCTGCAGTGGGCTCCAATCCACCTGGCGCGCATGGTGCATCGTCGCGGCGGTGACCGCCGACCACACCATCCAGCGCCGGATAAGCCCGGTTCCGGTCTTGGCCATGGCATCACGGAAGATCCGGTCCGCCTCATCACGGAAGATCTCTCGTTCGGCGATGTAGCTCGCCGGTTCGTCCCCGTTCAGCACCAGGCCGTCGTGCAGGATCGCCGCGGGTAGATGCGCGCCGGTCTTGGGAACCAGCCACGTCAGGAAAGCAGGCACCGACGTGAGGTCGGTGGTCCAGTTCGCCAGGTCGGCGGGCACCAGAATGGTGCCGACACCGATTCCCGGCGCGTCGTCGTTGTATCCGATCCGCCGCAGTAACCGGAACTCCTCGCGCCGGGTCTCGTCGTTGAACCGCCGATCCAGCACGATCGTGAGATCGGGTTCAGGCTCTTTGCCGGGATCGTCCGGTCCGCCGCCCTCTGGCGCCACCGGCCCGGGCGGTCCGGGCGGCGGCGCCGGGGGTTCGTTCGCCGGGGGCATGTTCACCACTACCGCATCGGGAGCGACCGCGTCGGCCGCCGCCTCGGCCGGGGCCCTGCCCCCGTCGTAGAACGGCCCGCTGTCCTGCTCCACCTGGAGCTTCATCGATCCAGGATGACATCCGGACGATACGAACCGATCTAGTTCCGACGGCGTTTCGCTGTCGGATTCCGCAGCTCAGCCCCTATGGCGGGTTCTGAACGGTGTCAGCGTTCGCGGATGGTGAGGGTCAGCGCGGCCGGTGCCGATACGGTGGGCGCATCGGCCGGGTTCGGAGCGTTCGCCGGGCAGCAGGCGCACCCGCCCGCGGCGGGGATCGACGGAATCGGCTGGGACGCAACGGTCTGCGGAGCCGAGCCGGAGCGCCCGTCCGCGAGCGGCCGCAGGCGCCCCGCCCGGAACGCGTTGGCGATGACGAAGACCTCGGCGATCTCGTGGATGAGCACGACCGTGGCCAGCCCGAGGATGCCCAGCGCGGCGAGCGGAACGAGCGACAGCACGATGGCGGCGGACAGCCCGATGTTCTGGAGCATGATCGTGCGGGCGCGGCGCGCGTGGGCCAGGGCCTGCGGGAGGTGGCGCAGGTCGGTTCCGAGCAGGGCCACGTCCGCGGTTTCCATGGCGACGTCGGTTCCCATGGCACCCATGGCGATACCGACGTCGGCCGTGGCGAGTGCGGGTGCGTCGTTGATGCCGTCGCCGACCATGGCGACCGCGCCGCGCCGCTCGGCCCGGAGCCGGGTGACGAGCTCGGCCTTGTCGGCGGGCCGCAGTTCGGCGTGCACCTCGGTGATGCCGGCGAGGTCCGCGAGCGCCCGCGCGGTGCGGCGGTTGTCGCCGGTGAGCATGGTGACCGAGACCCCGACGGCGTGCAGGCCGGCGATGGCCGCGGCGGCCTCGGGACGGAGTTCATCGCGAATTGCGATGAGACCCAGCACGTCACCGTCGTGCTCGACGACCGCGACGGTCGCCCCGGCGTCCTGCAGGCGGATCACCTCGGGATGCAGTGGCCCCGGATCGACCCAGCCCGGGCTGCCCAATCGAGCGGGCCTGTCGTCGACGCGACCCGCGAGCCCCGCGCCCGGGACGGCCGAGACATCCACGGCGGGTTCGGGATTCGGTGCGGCGGCGAGAACAGCGGCCGCGAGCGGGTGCTCGCTGCGCGCTTCCAGCGCCGCCGCTACCCGAAGGATCCGATCGGCGGGCACATCGATCGCGGGCACGATATCGGTGACCGCGGGCTGATTGCGGGTGAGGGTTCCGGTCTTGTCGATCGCCACCGCCCGCACCGCGCCCAGCGTCTCGAGGGCCGCGCCGCCCTTGACCAGCACGCCGAGCCGGGTGGCGGCGCCGACGGCGGCGACCACGGTCACCGGCACGGAGATGGCCAGCGCGCACGGTGCGGCCGCGACCAGCACGACGAGCGCCCGTTCGAACCAGAGCGCCGGATCACCCAGCAGCGCACCGCATCCCGCGATCAGGGCGGCCAGCACCATGATCACCGGCACCAGCGGGCGCGCGACGCGGTCGGCGATGCGCTGGCGCACGCCCTTGCGCCGCTGCGCGTCCTCGACGATGCGCACGACCTTGGCGAGCGAGTTGTCCTCGACGGTCGCGGTCGCCGCGACGAGCAGCACCCCGTTGGCGTTGACCGAACCGGCGAACACCGGATCGCCGGGGCCGGCCTCGACGGGCATGGACTCGCCGGTGATGGCGGAGGTGTCCACGGCAGAGCGCCCCTCGCGCACGATCCCGTCACTGGCCACGCGCTCGCCCGCGCGCACCACCATGACGTCGCCGACGACGAGCTCCGCGGGTTCTATCCCCCGTTGAACTCCCGCTCGCAACACCGTGATCCGCTCGGGGACCAGCGCGAGCAGCGCCCGCAGACCGCGCCGGGTGCGCGCGAGCGAATGCTCCTCGAGCGCCTCGGTGATCGAGAACAGGAAGGCCAGCGCGGCGGCCTCGGCGTATTCGCCCAGGGCGAGCGCGCCGATCAGCGCGATCGTCATGAGCGTTCCGACGCCGATCCGCCCGTGCCGCAGCCCGCGCAGGGCGCCGGGAACGAAGGTCCGGCCGCCGATGGCGGCTGCCGCGAGATAGACGATGCCACCCGGGGTCTCGGCGCCGAGTTTGCGCGTGAGGAAGCCCGCCACCAGGAGCGCACCCGCGGCCAGCGCCAGTTGCATGTCCCGGACCTGCCACAGCCGCTGATCGCGATCGTCGGCCGGGCGGTGCTCGCGCTCCCCGCAGCATGCCTCGCCCATCAGCAGCATCCTTCGCGCTCGGCGTCCGGGCAGCACGCCGGATCCACGGCCAGCACCAGGCCCAGCAGGTCGTCCAGGGCGCGCGCTATGCGCGGATCGGCCAGTTCATAGCGGCTGCGCCGGCCTTCCGGCACGGCCACCACCAGTCCGCAACCACGCAGGCAGGCCAGATGATTGGACAGGATCTGGCGGGTGACCCCGATGCGCTCGGCCAATTCCGACGGATAGCCGGGTTCGGTACGCAGCGCCAACAGGATCTGCGCGCGGGTGGAATCGGAGAGCGCGTACCCGAATCGGGACAGCGCGTCACTGTGCACCATGGTGGCCATACCCTGACAGTACAGAATATTCTGTACTAATGACGTCCGGGCCCCCGCGCGTCGCCCGGAAACCGCGATACCGAGGAGGATCGCACGGATCGGCGCGACCACCCCGGAGGCGGACGCGATCGCGGCGTGCCACATCCACCGGTCATCCACCACTCGGCCCGCGGCGTGCCCGTTCGGCTTCATGCCCTAGTGTTTTCGCATGTCCGCGACCAGCTGGCAGGGCGCGGTCCTGATCCGTCCGGGCGTATTCGCCTTCACCGGAACGATCGGGCCCACGGACACGCACGCCCATCACGCGGTACAGCTCATGGCGGCCCGGGACGCCATGACCGTCGTCGCCGCCGATGACAGTCGCGGCACGGGAACACAATTCGTGATTCCCGCCGACACCTCCCACCGGATCGAGCGCGGCGCGGACAACGGTGTCGTCGTCTTCCTCGACCCCGAATCCGGCGCCGGGCGCGCCGCCCAACTGCGCGCGCGATCGCTCGGCTGGACGAGCGGAGCGCCGCTGATCCCGGACGCCGCCGACGAACTCGGGCTCGACGGGCTCGTCTCGGCCGTGCTCGAGACGCTCGCCCCCGACGGCGAACACACCGCCGCGACCCCGCGTCACCCCGCCGTCCAGCACGCCCTGGACCTGCTACCCGAGCTGGTGGCCGGCGGAACCGTCGGCACCGCGGACATCGCCGCCCGAGCGGGACTTTCGACCAGCCGGCTCACCCACCTGTTCAGCGCCCAGGTCGGGCTCCCGCTGCGCCGCTACGCGCTGTGGCTGCGCCTGACCCTGGCCATCGCCGAGGTCGCCGCCGGCCGCGATCTCACCACCGCGGCCCATGCCGCCGGGTTCTCCGACAGCGCGCATCTGACCCGCACCTGCCGCGAGAATTTCGGCCTGGCGCCGTCGGCGCTGAGCCGGAACGTGCACTGGCACATCACGCATTCGCTGTAGCCGAATCGTTCAAGCCGAGCGGGCGGGCCGCGGCCCAGTATCGAGCGCATGCACACTCGCACCTTCGTCCAACGCCTCGCACGCTACGGCTACGTACCCCTGATGCTGCTCGGGGTCAACGGCCTGGGCATCGCGCTCGCCGGGGCCGGGGCCCCGAAATACTGGTTGCTGCTTCTGCTGGCGGCGGCGATCGCCCTGTCGTTCACCGTCGAACGCCTCATCCCGTACGAGACATCGTGGAACGGGGAACAGCCGGACAGTCGCCGCGACCGCATCCACGCCGCCGTGAACGAGACCCTGCTGCTGGTGAGCGTGGCCGCCATCCCACTGCTCAGCGCGATCGTCCCCGCGCCCGATCTCTGGCCCGCGAGTTGGCCTTTCGTCGTGCAGGTGCTGTTCGCGATTCTGGTCGCGGATTTCGGCATCACCGTCGTCCATCTGGCCAGCCACAAGATCGGCGTGCTCTGGCGCTTCCACGCCGTGCACCACAGCATCACCCGGTTCTACGGGCTCAACGGTCTGATGAAGCATCCGCTGCACCAGACCGTCGAGATGGCCGCCGGGGTGCTGCCGCTCGTTCTCATCGGCCTGCCGATCCAGGTGGCCGCGGCCCTGGCGCTGGCGACCGCGGTGCAACTGCTGCTGCAGCATTCCAATGCCGACTACCGGGTGGGACCGGCCCGATACCTGCTCGCGCTCAACGCGGGTCACCGCTTCCATCACCTCAAATGGGCGGGTATCGGGGACGTGAACTTCGGCCTGTTCACCCTGATCTGGGATCACCTGTTCCGCACGTACTCCTACGATCCGGCGCGGGTCTTCACCTCCGACCAGCTCGGCATGGCCGCCAAACCGGACTTCCCGGTCGACTACCTGGACCAGCTCACCTATCCGTTCACCCCGGCAGGGGGCGGCCACCCCGTGCCGGAACCGACTCAGGCGTGAGGTTCGATCAGCCCGGAGATCAACGACACCACCCGGTGCGGCCGGGCGGTGTCGGCGAGGGCCTTGCCGTTGGTCAGGATCGCGCCGGATACTCCGCGAGCCGGATCCGACCAGCCGTACTGGGTGGTGAGTCCGCTACGGCCGAAATGGGATCCGGTGTCGCGGCCGAACTTGGAGCGGCGCGCCCCGAGTTCGTAGCCCGCCACCGAAACCCGGCCCGCGACCCCGGGAATCCACGGCGCGGGCTGCACCGCGGTGCGCAGCGTCTCGGGCTTCATGATGCGGACACCGTCCAGCTCTCCTCCGCGCGTGAGGATCTCGTAGAACCGCGAGAGCTCGAAGGCCGTGGTGATCAGATTGCCCGAGGGCAGTTCGGCGGTGAGGAAAGCGCGGGTGTCGGCCTCGCTGGCCGGCCCGGACAGTCCGCCGCCCAGCGCCCGGCCCGCCAGATGCTGCCAGATACGCGACGGGCCGGGGCCCACCTTCACGCTCGGCACGACCTGGTCGACATCGGCCGGATCGACGCCGAAGTTGTTCCAGCGGAACCCGAGCGGTTCCAGGACCCGCGTGCGCAGGTGATCGCGCATGGCGATGCCGGTCGCGCGCCGCACCAGCAGGCGCTGGATCAGGCCGCTGGTGAGCGCGTGGTAGACCCGGAAGCGGCCCGGCTTCCAGCTCGGCTTCATATCGGCCAGCCCGCGCACGGCCAGTTCCTCGTCCAGGATCAGCTCGGTGCCGCGGTACGGCGGAGTGATGAACGGGACGCCCGCCGAATGCGAGAGCACATCGGCGATGGTGATGCGCTGCTTGCCTTTCGCCGCGAATTCCGGGATGTACTCGCATACCGGATCGTGCAGGGCGAACGCCCCCTGCTCGATGAGCATGAACATCACCGCCGCCGAAACGCCCTTCGCCGTGGAGAATCCGCAGAACGGCATGTCGGGGGTGATGAGCCGCTTCTCGGCGTCGGGTCCATCCTTGGGCGCGTTGCCCCAGCCGTGGCCGATGGCGCGGTTCAGCAGCACGTGACCGTCGCGGCGCAGGCACAGCTGGATGGCCGGGGTGGTGCCGAGGCTGTACCAGTCACGCACCGCCGCCCAGATCGTCTCGATCGCGGCCGGGGTGAGACCGGCGGCGGCCGGATCATCCTCGGGTCCGACCGTCGTCACCGTGTCCAGATTCGGATCGACCATCACCATCGCGCCTGGGCTCATTCGCCCAAGGATAGAGATCATCGCGGGCGGGCCGGCGTTTGCGCAGGTCCGAGCCACGCAGCGGAGTCCGGGGACGGTCGGCGGCACGCTCAGCGACCACCCCGCAACCCGCGTATGCGAACATATGTTCGTGTCCGGTCCCGTGAGCAGTGCGAACGACCGCCCCGCGCGGGCGGCGATTCTGCACGCCGACCTGGACTCCTTCTACGCCTCGGTGGAGCAGCGCGACGATCCGCGCCTGCGCGGCAGGCCGGTGATCGTGGGCTCGGGGGTGGTGCTGGCGGCCAGCTACGAAGCCAAGGCGTTCGGGGTGCGCACGCCCATGAACGCCCGCCAGGCCCTGCGGCTGTGTCCGCACGCCATCGTCGTGCCGCCGCGCATGTCGGCGTATTCGGCGGCGAGCAAGGCGGTGTTCGCGATCTTCCGGGACACCACGCCCGAGGTGGAGGGCATCTCCATCGACGAGGCGTTCCTGGATGTGAGCGGGCTGTGGCGCATCGCGGGCACGCCAGTGGAGATCGCGCGGCGGCTGCGCGTGCGGGTGCGGGACGAGGTCGGACTGCCGATCTCGATCGGGGTGGCGCGCACCAAGTTCCTGGCCAAAGTCGCCAGCGCGGTGTCCAAACCGTATGGGCTGCTGGAGGTTCCGCCGGACCGGGAGCTGGAGTTCCTGCATCCGCTGCCGGTGGAACGACTGTGGGGCGTCGGGGCGGTGACCGCCCGCGAGCTGCGGGAGCGGGGCATCACCCGGGTCGGTCAGCTCGCGGAACTGGGTGAAGGACCGCTCAGCGCCGCCCTGGGCCCCGGCGCCGGACGGCATCTGCACGCGCTGGCCTGGGCCCGCGATCCACGCCGGGTCGAGACCGGCAAACGCCGCCGATCGATCGGCGCACAGCGTGCCCTGGGCCGCCGGGTCCGCACCGATGCCGAGATCGAGGCCTACCTGTACGGCCTGGCCGATCGACTCGGGCACCGGCTCCGCGCCGGCGACCGGGTGTGCCGAACGGTCGTGCTGCGCTTGCGCTTCGACGATTTCGCCCGCGCGACCCGCTCGCACACCCTCGCCGAGGCCACCGACAGCGGCGAGGCCATCGCCGGCGCCGCCCGCGCCCTGCTCGCCGCGGCGTTGCCCATGATCCGAGAGCGCGGCCTGACCCTGGTCGGGCTATCCCTGACCAACCTCGAACACGCCGCCACCGTGCAGCTCACCCTGCCGCTGGAGCCCCGCGCCGAATCAACCCTCGACTCGACCCTGGACGCGCTGCGCGATCGGTTCGGCGCGGGCACCGTCACCCGCGCGGCGCTGCTCGGCCGCGGTGAGGGCGTTTCGGTCCCGATCCTGCCCGACTGAGCCCGAAGCGCCCGGCGGCGGGTCGAAGCACGCGATCGTGCGCGGAGACCGGAGACGGCGTGGCGTCCTCGTCCGGGCCACCGGTCCGCACAGCTCGCACCTTCGGCGGCAACCTCGGCTCGGCGGGCGGGCCGGCGAGGTGCTCGGGGTCGGGCTAGCGGGCGCGGGTGCGCAGGGCCAGTTCGCGGTCTTCGAGGATGCGGCGGCGGCGTTCGAGCATGGCGGCCGCCGGTGACGCGCCGGACAGGTGGGCTTCGTACACCGCATGCGCGTCTTCGAGGGCGTCGCGAGCGCCGACTCCGGCGGCGGGCGTGATCGCGTGGTCGGCGTCGCCGATCAGAACCACCGGGTCGGCGGGGGTGGCCGCGCCGGTCAGCGGCACATTGCGCGCGTTGCTGACGTGCACCGACTCCGTGGTTTCCAGGAACGCGCTGATCAGAGCCTGATTGGAAGGTGTTGCCGTGGTGATGGTCTCGGCCCATTCCTCGATCGGGCGCCGGCCCAGGTCGTCACTGCCGGGCAGCGCCTCGCGCGGAACACGCAGGAACCACAGCGCCGCCGGATCGCCCGGGCGCCAAATGTGCCCGAGGGTGCTCGCGGGCCTGCCGTTCTCGATCTCGGCGAAGAAGTGCAGGGTCGCGGGGTCGGTCTTCAGGGTGACCGGGCGGCTGGTCATGCCGTACAGCACGACATCACCGGCGTATTCGGTGCCGCGCTCGGGTTCGAGGCCGGCCCGCACGACCGAGTCGATGCCGTCCGCCCCGACGATGAGTTCGTCCTCGAGCACGGTCGTGTCGTCGCCGCGGCGGAGCACGCAACCGCGCTCTGTCACAGTGACATCGGTGATCGGGGCACCGTAGACGGTATCCACCCCGGCCTCGGCGATGAACTCGCGCAGGATCTGCACCAGCGAATCCCGCATCCAGAAGCGGTGTCCCCGGCCGTTGATCGCCCCGCGCCGGCCCAAACTGTTGGCGTAGACGAGCCCGCCTGCCACCGGATAGGACCCCGCGCGCACCAGATCGCCCGGCACGCCCAGTTCCGAGAGTGCCCGGTGCCCACGGTCATCGATGAACAGGAACGCTCCGCCCCCGCTGTTGCGAGCCTGCTGCTCGAACAGCCGCACCCGTTCCCCACGCAATGCCAATGCCCCGGCCAGCGCCGCTCCGGCGATTCCGCCGCCGATAACCGTCACCATGCGGCAACCCTCCTTGCTCGTCGATGAGAATTCGGTCCCGCCCGATCTCGCGGATGGAACCCCTTCCGTCGCGGCACTTCCCAGAACAAATCGGTCAGTCGCATCCGAGCCTCGACCGGCACGACCCTCCGGACTCCCCCGCCGTTCCGCGCGGATAAGCCCCCACGGGTTGCAGTGTATGCACAGTCGCATCGCGTGCCGGGCGGCTTCTCGGCGAATTCGGGCCGTGCGCTGGATGATTCGCGGTCGCGCAGCGAGTCCGGAACGCGCGCGGCGCATCCCGATGCGGGGCGCGACCGAGATCGGCCTGGAAGAGTGGCCGCAGGTACCGCTGACAATGACGTGGGGAGAGCCAATGTTGGAAGTCGCGCATCTGGTGCGGCGTTTCGGGGACGCGGTGGCGGTGGACGACGTGTCGTTCACGGTGCCGCCGGGCGCGCTGACCGGGTTCGTCGGTGGCAACGGAGCCGGCAAGACCACCACCATGCGAATGATCATGGGCGTCTTGGCGACCCACGGCGGGGAGGTGCGCTGGGCGGGGCGGCCGGTGACGGTCGCGGACCGGCGGTCGTTCGGGTACATGCCCGAGGAGCGCGGGCTCTATCCCAAACAGCCGGTGCGAGACCAGCTGGTGTACCTCGCGCGGCTGCGTGGGGTGAGCGCAGCGGAGGCGACCCGGCGCGCGCAGGAGCTGCTCGAACGCTTCGAACTCGGGGATCGGGCCAAGGACAAGCTGGAATCGCTGTCGCTGGGCAATCAGCAGCGCGTGCAGATCGCGGCGGCGGTGATCACCCGGCCCGTCGCGCTGATTCTGGACGAGCCGTTCTCGGGACTGGATCCGGTCGCCATCGATTCCATGGCCGCGCTGCTGGGTGAGTATGCCGGGCAGGGCGTTCCGGTGCTGTTCTCCTCGCATCAGCTCGATCTAGTCGAGCGACTGTGCGATCAGCTGGTGATTCTCGCGGGCGGACGGGTGGTGGCGCAGGGCTCGGCGGCGCAGCTGCGGGGCGCGGGTCCGCTGCGCTATCGACTCGTCCTGGACGCGGATACGGACTGGGTCCGCGCGTTCGAGGGGATCCGGGTGATCGAGCAGACCGGTTCGAGCGTGCTGTTCGAGCTGACCGGGGCGAGTACCGACGCGCTGCTCACCGCGGCGCTGGGTCGCGGCTCGGTGCGGGAGTTGGCCGAGGTGCGGCCGTCGGTGTCGGAAATCTATCGCGAGGTGACCGCATGAGTATCGAAGACTCGAAACGGGACAGCGCCGCGCCGTCGGGTATCTGGCGCATAGTCGCCGCGCGCGAGATCTCGGCGAAGCTGCACGACCGCAATTTCCTGATCTCCACCATCGTCACCACGCTGCTCATCGTCGGGTCGCTGGTGGTCAGCGGGTTCGCGAGCAATCGCACCGAAACACTCGACGTGGCCGTGACCGGTGCGGACGCGACGCAGATCGTCACGCTGGCGAATCAGCTCGCCGACGCCGCGGACGAGAAGGTGTCGTTCGTCGCGCACACCGTGCCCGACCTCGCCGCGGTGACCGCGCAGGTGCGCGACGAGTCCGCCGATGTCGGGCTGGCCCCGGACACGAACGGCTGGAAGCTGTACGGCAAGGCGGCCGAGAACGAGAACGCGGGCACCTATCTCACCGCGGCCGCCGGGCAGCTCGCGGTGCAGCGCAACGCGGCCGCCGCGGGGACCTCGGTCGAGCAGCTCTCGCGCGGCGGGGCGGTGGACTACGACGTGCTCGAACCGGGCGCGATCGATCCCGGTCTCGCGAAGATCGTCACGCTGGTGTTCGCGTTCGTGTTCTACCTGGCCTCGATCATGTTCGGCCTGGCGATCGCGCAGAGCGTGGTCGAGGAGAAACAGAACCGGATCGTGGAGATTCTGGCCAGTGCGATTCCGCTGCGGCAGTTGCTGATCGGCAAGGTGGTCGGCAACACCGTGATGGCGCTGGGGCAGCTGGTCATGTTCGCCGCGGCCGGGTTGATCGGGCTGGCGGCCACCGGCAAAGGCGGGCAGGTCGGTCAGATCGGCGGGGCGGCGGGCTGGTTCCTGGTGTTCTTCGTGGTCGGGTTCCTGGCGCTGGCGAGCATGTGGGCGGTCGCGGGGGCGCTGGCCACGCGCAGCGAGGATCTGCAAGCCACCTCCACGCCGCTGTCGATGCTGATCATCATCGTGCTGCTGGGCGGGTTGCTGATCACCGGGACCGGGCGCGTGATCGCGTCGTACGTGCCGATCATCTCGATCGTGGCCATGCCCGCGCGCCTGGCCGAGGGGTCCGCGGCCTGGTGGGAACCCATTGTCGCGCTGGCGATCATGGTGATCGCGACCTACGGGATCGTGGTGACCGCGGAGAAGGTGTATCGCCGGTCGCTCATGCAGACGCAGGGGCGGTTGACCATTCGGCAGGCGCTGCGGGTGCAGGACTGATCCGGATCAGCCGGGGACGGGGGCGGTGGCGATCAGGAATCCCTTGGGATCGCGCCACCGCTGCCCGGGATTGGCGGCGAACCAGGCTTCGAAGTCCTCGGTGATCTGCTCCAGGATGGCGGCGCGGTGCGGGCTGTCCGCGGCGATGCCGCAGAAGGAGAACATCGCCTCGGCGAAGTCGATGAGCGGGGCCGGGGTGTCGAAGACGAGCGCGTCGTCGAAGCGCTCGATGCGGCTGTAGGGGAAGACCTGTCGCAGCAGTCCGGGCAGGGTGCGGGGGCCCACGGTGAAGGCCAGTTCGCCGATGGGGGCGAGGCCGTAGGCGCGGGCGCGTTCGAGGATGACCGCCTGGGTGCGGGCGTAGCTTTCGGTGAGGTTGATCGCCACGACCACCGTGCCGCCGGGTTTGGTGATGCGCCGGAATTCGTGCAGCGCGCGCAGCGGGTCGGGGACGTGGTAGAGCATGTGGCGGGCGGTGGTGCGGTCGAATTCCGCTGTGGCGAAGGGCAATTGCTCGGCGTCGCCGACGATCGCCGCGGCCCCGGGAATCCGGCTCACCGTCGCGACCATGCCGGGTGAGGTGTCGAGTCCGACGATGCGGCCGCGATGTCCGCGCTCGAGCAGGTGGGCCAGGAAGCGGCCGTCGCCGCAGCCGATGTCGGCGAGCGTCTCTTCTCCGTTGAGGCGCAGCGCTTTCAGCACCGCGGCGGTGGGATCCGCGCGCCGTTCGCTGTAGTTGTCGTGCGTGGCCATGCGCACGCGCAGGGCGGCGGGCGAACCGTATTCGGACGAGAGTGTGGGACCGGTCATGACGGGTGTCCTTCTCGAGAATCGAGCCTCCCATCCTCTCATCGGAACGGGTGAGATCACCCGGAATCCGATGCGGCAGTGCGCGAGTTCGCCCGCGCCGGTGCCGTAGGGTCGGGGCCATGACCGGTGAGAGGGAGTCGCAGGCCGTCGTGCCGTTCGAGGCCGATCCGGTGATCGCGGTGCCGGACGCGGTGCGTACCGAGCTGCGGCGCGGGGTGCGCAGTGTCCTGGTCGATTCCGCCGCACTGCGGTTGGTGCGCGAGCGGTTCGACGCCGAGCAGGCCGGGGCGCTGCGGCGCTACCTGGAGGCTTCGCAGTCGGCCAACACCGTGCGGGCCTATCGCACGGATTGGATCGCGTGGGCCGGCTGGTGCGTGACCGAGGGCCGGCAGGCGCTGCCCGCGGACCCCCTGGACGTGGCGGTCTATCTGGCCGCTGCCGCCGACGCCCGTCGCGAGAACGGTGAATGGGCTTTCAGCGCGGCCACTCTCGAACGCAAGGCCGCTGCTTTGGCCGCGGTGCACGCGGCGAACGGGCTGCCGTCCCCCACTCGCGCCGACGTGGTGCGCCTGACCCTGCGCGGAATTCGCCGAACCCGCCGCACCCAGCCCAAGCGCAAACGGCCGGTCCTGCTGCACACGCTCGATCAGCTGCTGGGCGAGCTCCCCGCGCCCGGGTGGCCGACCGAACCGGCCCGCCGCCGTGACACCCTGCTGCTGCTCGCCGGTTTCGCGGGCGCGCTGCGCCGCAGCGAGCTGGCGGGCCTGCGCATCGCGGATGTCCGGGTGGTCACCGACCACACGAGCGGCGAACCGCTGCTCCTCATCCAGTTGCCCACCACCAAAACAGATCCCACCGGCATTCACGAACAGCGTGTGGTGCTGCCCCGCGGCAAACATCCGCACACCTGCCCCGTCTGTGCCTTCGCCGACTGGATTCGCCTGCGCGAGGCACATTCGGCCAACCCCGAAACCCTCGCGGCCTGGCTCGCGTCCACCGAGCCCGCCCCCGCCCACATCCACCGCTGCCACGGCTTCACCGGCACCACCCTGACCGATCCGTCCCTCCCCCTGTTCCCCACGATCACCCGCCACGGCGGCCTCGCCCCCACCGCGATGTCCGGCCGCGCGGTGGCGGAACTGGTGAAACGCTACGCGGCCCGCGCGGGCCTGGACCCCGCCCTGTTCTCCGGCCACTCCCTGCGCGCGGGCTTCGCGACCCAGGCCGCCCTGGGCGGCGCGAGCGACCGCGAGATCATGCGCCAGGGTCGCTGGTCCAACCCGCGCACGGTGCACGGGTACATCCGGACGGCGAATCCGTTGGAGGACAACGCGGTTACCAAATTGGGGTTGTGAGGGGTCGAGTACTGGTAGTCGAATACAGACCACCCCTTGAACAGTCATTACGTGACTGCGAACGCCAGTGGCGGGCTACGACGATCATCGTTGCGCGTACCGGTGTAACTGGGACCGGTACGCGCAACACCTGCGAATTTGCCCGCGTAGGTCAGTGATAGAAGCTGACCAGATCCAAACCGTTCTCCGTGCAGAACAGGCACCACTCGCGCAGTTCCGCAATGGCTCGGGCGACGCCGCGGTCCTCGACAGTCGACAGATCGACGTCTTCGAGTGCCTTTGCGAGCGGCACCATCTCCGCGCGGGTGAGGTGCCCGATTGCCGGGAAGTCGTCGATCTGTGGCAGTTGGACAGGGGATCCGGAGTACGCCAGGTCGTTGGGATCGAACTGCACACCCAGCCCTGCGAGGGCCTCTCCGATCATGTCGAGTCCTCGCGATCCGACCGGGTACCAGTGCCCGTTGTTCAAACTGCCGCCGAACCGCTCGCACAGGATTTTCAGCGCATAGCCGTACTCGAATCCTTCGCTGCCAGTAGCCGGTCGCGAGAAGAACAGCTCCTCCAGGGCGGTACGACGGTCCTCGGACTCGAGGCTGGATCGATGGACCTGAACCATCCAGTCGAAGAACTCCTGCGGTTCGGCCGCGAACGTGGACGGCGCACGTAGAACCTCGATCTCTACCGCATAGGCCATAATCCCGTATCCCACTTGCCGTTCCCCCGGTTCCGGTTTTGCGTTCAGTCGACTGGCACAGCGCCAGCCGCTCGCACAGTATCGCGAGCCTCCGACACGGAACCATCCATTCGGTAGGTGCGGAGGAGTCCGCGACGCTCGCCGATACGATGTGGGAAGTGGTGCTGGTTCTGGCAGCGACGATAGTCCTCCCGCTCTAGTCGAATCCCGCTGCGAGGCAGGATGTGCCGGCCGTCTCGCTACCTGTCGCTACCTCCCTGTTGGTACCAACCACTCCGATCGGTCCGACCCTGCACCGGCCACGGACTGACCCATTCGAAGGTTGACCCGACTCAGCCTTCGACCACTCCACGCTGACCGGTTCAGACAGCGCGATCAGCGGTGCGGGCTCAGGTGGTGATCGCAACACCTAATCGAGTGCTTCTGATGGTGTGCGGAATTGAAGGGCGGCGCCGCTCTCAGCGGCGAATTATCGTGCACTATCGCCGGAGATCTGGCGGAAACCGCCACTTAAGGGCCGACAGTGCACGATAAGTAGGGGTCGCCCGCAACTCGGCAATTTAGTGTGTTCTGCCGCATCGCCTCGGCTCGTGCCTCATCGAATCGGCGGAGCCAGCGGGTTCGGTCAGTGCAACCAACGAATGCGAGGTGCTCGGTCAATCGCGAAGCGGTGGGGAGGTCGGCTCGTGAGGTGCCGGCACCAACGGAGCGGTGATCGGAGGCAGAGGTGCCGCTGGCACTTCACCTACGGGCGGGCCCGACCTCAGCACGAAGACCATGAGCGCGGCGAGGATCAACGTGACCGCGGCAATCATGCGGGCAACCTGCCAGCGCAGTGTAACGAGATACTCCCTCAGCGTGGCAGCTCCGACAGCCATTGATCTCCCTTGATGGATGCGTTCGTCCGCATGATCGTTGGACTGTGCCTGACCATTACCGCCCAACAGCCCGCCACAGAGCTCATAGCATCCGGCAGAACTATGGCGCAGCTTGGTGATCCGCACGACCAGCGGCAGATGCGGTTGTTCGCCCCGGGGCACGGGGCAGCCGTCGCAAGGAGCCAGTCGGCCCGCCGACGGCTACATCGCCGACTGGAGTGCGTGGCTGATCGCGGCCAGCTCTCCTGGGGCGCGATCGGCAGGGTGGCGTCGGCTGGATTGCTCGTCGCAGGTCCAGACTCCGGCGGCGTCGACGGACCAGGACTCGTCGCCGCAGAATTCGCGCTCGGTGAGCAGCGCTGTCGCCTGGCGTGCCGGGTCGGTCGCACCTACCGCGCGCAGCGCCTTCGCGAGCACCTCGGTAGCCTCCGGCAGCGGTAGCGCCGCATCGCCGAGGATCGGGAGGAGACTCAGCAGTCGGGCCGCGGTGCGCTGGATCCCACCGGTGCCGGCAGGCGCCGCCGCCGCGGCGAGTTCCGGCCAGCGTATGCCCGCGTAGGAGCCGTGCATGTCAGTTGTACTGAGCGCCAACAGGTCCGGTGAATCAGCGAGCCGCAGGAGGTAGCTGGTTTCGTACTCGTAGTCGGTACCCGGCGTCAGCTCGTAGTTCTCGTACACGATGAACATCTTGTGCCCGCCCGCCAGCGGTATCGGCAGCACCGGCCAGCGCGCGGAATCGGTCAGGCGATCCCGCATGTGCAGGAACTCGTGGTCGGATACCCCGAAGAATCGGTCGGCGTCGTTGACCGTGCCACACAGGTGATAGGACCAGAATGCCGGGTTCGCAGTGAGTTCGGTCGCGTCGTACAACTCCGCTCGCACGCCGGCGTCCATGACATATCCCAGAAGCTCCATCCGCCCATCATCGCGGAGGGATCACCGGCGTCACAGCGGTCGGACACGCCCGTCACCGTTTCGCTCACCGCGCCAAGCGGCAGTAGCGGATGCTCCTACACCGAGGTCGGTCGGACGCTACAGCTGCTCTCGTGGAATCCCGAGCTCGGCATCGAGATATCCACAGTCATCGTCGGATGCGTGGCGGAACGCGGTGAAACGCAACTGCTGTGGATCCGGCACCGACAAAACATCCCGAAATGTCGCTGCCGTTCTGGACGCGAGTACCTCGCGAGTCGGACGCAGTTCAGTGTTCTCGTCCTCATCGATCCACAACGGTGCATCGATTTGAGGCAGGCGCGCTTCGTCTCGCGACCAGCCCAGACTGGACATACGTCGATCGCACTCCTCGACATCCAAATCACCGATGTCATGGAGGATTATCTCGGTTGCAGCGTCCTTGTCACAGGCGAACTGGATGAAACTGGCATCACGTGAACGAGTCGGGGCCGCGAGAATCAACGCGCTGTTGCGTGGCATGGTGGTCAGCGCCCATTCCAGCCGGCTGGCGAAGTCGCCCCATTCCGTGCACTGTTCGGGAGCACCACGCAACGTCGGGCGGTCCGGAGAAGCAACCATGAGCAGATCCCAGCGGCCCGCGTCACCTGGCCCATCGTGGCTCCACACCTTCGAACGTAGGTCGTCGACACTCATCTCGAGGCCATCTCGCATGACGCCCACGACCGACTCGAACACCTGCCGGCGCTCGCTGCGCGTATACGAGGGATACAGGCTCGTTTCCCACTGCCGCGGGAGATCCAGATAGCCGTAGGGATCCTCACTCACGTCGTGTGAAAACTGCGCGTATGGTTCCCAATCCCCATCCGACCGTTCGATGGACAGATCGAGCTTAAGCCTGTCGGCATAACTTGGAGGCGCATCGACGAATATCTCAACCTGGTGGCCGAGGACAGAGAATTCTACGTGGTGTCCTCGAGCATGGTCAGTCAATTGAATGCGCTGGCCAGCCATACACCGCAACCACTCATCACCACTTCCCTCCGGAACGAAATGGCCTTCCATCCATCGCAGCAGCGCTGCCCAGCCGTCAGAATCCAATTCCCGCACCCCACGTCATAGACGACCATCAAAGGCCACTACCAACAAACTGGCCGAACGGTACGTGAACACACCGACACATCCGACTGCAAGATCCGCCTTTGTCAGGCAGCCAGTGCACGAAGCTCGGTATGAGAGTGCGGTCATGGGCAGCCGATCAGTGAATACCGCTGGTCCGGAATATGTCTCGCCACCGATCGGGGTGGTCGGCTACCCGCCGAGGCCGACCACGGGTGGACTACCGCCCGAGCAGGACGCTGAGCAGCGAGACCACGAACAGCAACGCGAACAACACGATCGGGATGCCGACGACCGCGGTCGCGAGGATCGGGAGGGGGCGGCGCATCAGGGGTTTGCCCGGATCCATCGGGCGGCGGGGGCTACCGGGGATCGGGGGCGGCAGCTCGGCGACCCGTTTGTGTGCGGCGACGTTGATCAGCATCGTGATCGGGTTGATGAACAGCGACATGATCCCCCACCAGCCCAGGATCAGGCTCTGCTCGGTCAGCCGGCGCGAGGTCGCCAGGCCGCAATCGCGGCAGAACGGGCCGGGTGAGCGCAGGAACTGCATGAAGATGATGAAGGCGCGGTGACCGCGCAGGTCGACGTGGACCGCCGGGGTCGCACCGCAGTATCGGCAGTACACGCCGTTGGCGGCGGTGACCGGTGTCGGCGCCGGGAAGTGCTGCGGTGCGTGCGAACCCGCGTGCGTACCGGTGAATGAGTCGTGCAACGTAGTCCCCCATGCTATTGCCCCTGTGCGGCGCGATTGCGCGCGGAGCGCACAGTAGCGGCGGGACATGCGCTGTGGCAACCTCAGCCGAGGCCGTCCTGCACCGGGTAGTCGATGACCACCACACCACCGGAGGCGTAGTTGACGACGTCGGCCGCGGCCCGTCGGCCGTACTCGGAGGCGCGTGCCGCGGCCAGGGCGGCGGCGTCGGCGAAGTCCGCTTCGAAGACCGCGTAATACGGCGACTCCGCGGTGGTCGCCGCCACCTCGAAGCTATAGCGGTATGCGAGCAGGCCGGGCCACTTTGCCACCAGCGGAAGGTGTTCGGACACGTAGTAGTCGCGAAAGTGATCTGGGTCGGCGGGCGCGGGGTAGAGGACTACCAGCTTGTGCATGACTGTCTCCCGGTGAGTGCGTATCGCGATCGGTTCCATCGCTATCTGTGCAGGTTATGGCTCGATGTGCGGCCGAGGGAAAGGTCGGTGCGCGATAGACTCAGAACGATTCGTTATCAATCGGCGGGGAGGGCGAGTGGCTCCGGACACGGTGAGCCTGCGGTACTTCCTGGTGCTGGCGCAGGAATTGAATTTCACCCGCGCTGCCGCTCGGATCGGTATCGCACAGCCCGCGCTCAGCGCTCGGATGCGCCGATTGGAGTCCGAGCTCGGTACGAGCCTGCTGGTTCGCAACACCCGCAGCGTCGTGTTGACCACGGCCGGCGTAGCCTTGGCCGAGTCGGCCCCGCCCGCGCTGGCGGCGCTGGACCGGGCGTGGGACACCGCCAGGCGCGCGGGGTCCGGCGAACTGGGCATGCTGCGCATCGGATACAGCCTCAGCACAGGCGCAGAGACCGTACCTGCTCTGGTGGACACACTCATCCGCAGTAGTCCTGGACTCGAGGTCACCGCGGTCCCCATGGCGACGCCGGAGATCTCCCCCGCAATCGCCGACGGCAGCATCGATGCGGGCATCACCCGAGGTGAGCAGCCCGGTCGCGGAGTACGCCGATTCGCACTGCGCCGGATGCGCGTCGGAGTCCAACTGGCACAGCATCATCCACTGGCCGAACACCCGGAGATCGAGATCCTCGCCGCGTCCACCTACCCGATACGCCTCCCGGACCGCGCCGCCAACCCCACGGTCCACGACCAGCTGTCCGCCCTGTTCGGCGGCACCCATCCCCGGTTCCACACGCCCCCGGTCACTTTCGACATGTCTTACAGCGGCCTGCGCGACGGCCGCACCCTCGCCCCGTCCGGCGAAGCCGCTGTCACGACCCAACCGCCCGGACTCACCTGGCGACCACTCCGCGCCGCACCGCCCCTGACGATCTACCTGGTCCTCCCCCGCGACCAGTCGCCCCTGCATCGTCGCGTCCGAGCGCTTGCCAAAACCCTTGCACTCGAATCACATTGGCTACCAGACTGACGTGCTGCGGATTCCGCGAACGAACCTCGAGCCGCCGAGCGCAATGTGGATGGAGCACCGGCGCAGATCCGGTGTCCTATCCGGTCCGTCAATGACCGGAGGGCGGCCACTGCGCCGGTGAATGGTTCGGCTGGAGCTGTTGCGGAGGCGTCGTAACGGACGACGGGCCGTGCGGCCTGCTCCCGGCGGCGAGCGCCCCCGCGGTCAACACCAAACCGCCCGAGCCGAGCCCGGATGCGGCCGTACTCGACCGGTAGATCGCCGACAGGATATGCACGCGAGAAGGCCGCGCCGATGCACGACGACATCACTGCAGCCGCTGATCGAAAACTGCCGACTTCGCTGAGGTTCCGGAGAGCGCCCGGGAGATATCCCCGGTCTCGATCGCCGCGCTGGGAGATCCCTGCTCAGGCAGCGGGCTCGTAGGAACCACCCTGCTGGCGGACGATCACGCCGAGTCGGTTCGCGGCATTGATCTGAGCGACCAGGGCGACCAGGGCCGCTGTTTGGTCGTCGTCGTAGTGTTTGCGCACCTGGGTCCAGGTCTCGTCGGAGACGCCGGGGTGGGCGTCGGCTATGCGGGTACCTTCCTCGGCCAGCGCGAGCGCGGCCCGCTCGGCGTCGGTGTAGACCGTCGCTTCGCGCCAGGTCGCGAGCAGATTGACGCGCACCGCGGGTTCGCCGGCGTGCGCGAGATCCTTGCTGTGCACGTCGGTGCAGTAGGCGCAGCCGTTGATCTGACTCACGCGCAGCATCACCAGATCCTGTGTGGCCCGGGGTAGCTCCGACTGGACGAGCACCATGCTGGCATTTCCGAACCGCTTCGCGAACTTGGCGCCGAGGTCGTTGGTGAACAGGTTGAAACGGGGTTCCATGACATCGTCTTTCGAGTGGTGTTGTTGTGCTTGACGACCATGAGATGCCGACGGCGCGAGCCCCGTGACAGGGTGTCGCTGTGACTCACCCCACTGCGCCGGGCTGTCACAAAGCGGGCGGCCCCGGCATCCCATGTCCGCGAGAGACACGATCGAACGGACGGGAAGTATCGATGAGCCGACCCGGCAGCACCGCCACGGAAACGTTTGTGACCCACCGGAACCTGCTGTTCACCATCGCCTACGAGATGCTCGCCTCGGCCGCCGACGCCGAGGATGTGCTGCAGGAGACCTGGATCAAGTGGATCGGCGTCGACCTGGCGACCGTGCAGGATCGGCGCGCGTATCTGGTCCGCATCACCACTCGCCAGTCCCTCATGCGGCTGCGCGCCCTCGGCCGCCGGAAGGAGTCCTACGTCGGTCCCTGGCTACCCGAACCGCTGCTCACCGCACCGGATGTGGCCGAGGACGTGGAGCTCGCCGACAGCGTGTCGATGGCCATGCTCCTGGTTCTGGAAACCCTCGGCCCCACCGAACGAGCCGTCTTCGTCCTGCGCGAGGTCTTCGACCTCGACTACGACGAAATCGCGGAGGCGGTCGGTAAGACCTCCGCCGCGGTCCGCCAAATCGCCCACCGCGCACGCGGACACGTCGCCGCCCGCCGCCCGCGCGGCAGCGTATCCCCGACGGACACACGGGACGCGGTGGCGGCATTCCAGCGCGCCATCGACACCGGTGACATTCAGGGTCTGCTGGACAGGCTCGCCCCGGACGTCGTCTTCCTCGGGGACGGCGGCGGAATCAAACAGGCTGCACTGCAACCGATTATGGGTTCGAACGCGGTCGCCGCGCTGCTGGCGGCTGCCCTCCCTCGGATCGGCCGCGAACTGTCTGCCGAGCCCGTCTCCATCAACGGCTTCCCCGCGCTGGTCCTCCGGCTCGACGGTGAGATCGACACGGTGATCGCCATCCACGTCGACGACGGGCTCATTACCGGCCTCTACTCCGTACGTAACCCGGAGAAGCTGTCGCGCATGGCCCGGGAGACGGTCCTGCACCGCTAGTCATCCGACCGGACGCGTGAGGGCCGAGCACTACGGAGACCCGAACTCGCGGAGGCCGGCCTGACTGCGTGCGGGTCCAAGAGGGCGAAGCCGTGTTCGGTGATCAGTCGGCGCGAACCTACCGGCCTCTGGACCCGGCATTACCCGAGAGGTAATTGGATGCCCCGGCATCGCGTCCTACCGTCGAAGAGTCGTTCGGTGACACGATCCCGCCCGCCCGGTGCGTAGCCCTTTCCTCGAAGGAGTTCCCTTGTCCGCCTATGGTTTCGCGCATCTACGCGCTCGCCGCCCACACCCGGAGATCCTCGAGTATCTGGAGCGGATCCAGGCCACCCTGGACCCGTTCGAGGGTCGCTTCGTCATTCACGGCCCGCCCGCGGAGGTGGTGGAGGGCCACTGGCCCGGCAGCATGGTGCTGCTGGAGTTCGCGGATCTCGACCGTGCCCGGGCCTGGTATCACTCCCCTGCCTACCGCGAGATCGCCCACCTGCGCACAGACCACATCGACGGCGACCTGCTGCTGATCGAGGGCGTCGGCCCCGGCTACGACCCGAGCGAGCGAGCCGCCAAACTCCGCGCCGAAGCCTGAGGTCCGCGCCGGGACCCCGCCCTGACCGCAGGAACTACTCGGTGCGCCGGGAGATCGAATCCGCTTCCGGCGCAGCGCGTCTGACGAGTAACTCAGCGGTGGTCGTACAACCGAACATGCGGGGCAAAAGCTCGCAACGCCGACTTCAACGCCCCGACGTCGAGATCCCAGCCCTCCACCGACTGGGAACACTGCAAAAGACGATCGTCAGGCGGACCGCTGAGCGCGGAGGCCACCGACAACATCGCTGCCTGAGGTCAGGTCTGCGGAGGCGTGGCGCTGATCCGCAGAATTCCGATGTTGACGCCGCCCGCTATGCCCGTTCGTTCTCGCCAGAGTGACACGACCGCAACGTCATTCCACTCGACCCGGTGCGTCTGTGCCTCGTACTTCAGCGGCGGCCCACCAAGTGTGATGCCACGCTCGTCGACTCGAATCGCCACCTTGCGGGACAGCGAATTGATCAGAATCAGAACGAAGCCACCACCGAACAATGCGACACAGGAAATCGTGAAGACGGCACCCCGGTCCGACACGAAGACCGCGCTCAGCGTCAACACCGCCGTCCCCACCAGCAATAGCACCGACTTCGCAGTGAACCCGAAACGCTCTTCATAGATCATCAACCGCCACGATATCGAACCGAAATCCGTTGAACCACAAGATCGGCCACGCTGGGCTGGGTGACTGGGCAACGCTCGAGTCTCGACGACCACCATTGGGTTGATCATCAGTCGCAACCCATGTCTTCCGCGACCGATGCGGTCCGCGGTCTCGGGACCGCGTACGGGTGCACCCGATCGCCTTCGAAATTGATCCAGCACAATAGGGCTGGTGCGGGCCACCGACCTCGAAGATGCGTTTGTTCGATACCTCGACAACCGCGGCTATGCCCTCGACAACATCGACGCTTCCACCGCGATCAGTTCGATGGCCGGCTTCTACACGCGACACCGCGTGACCGATGTCGATCTCGACGCCGATGGTGACATGCTGCTGTTCCAGTGGGGCACCTACGGAACCGACCAGCAAGAGTTCGTCTACGACATCACCCGGCAGGTGATTGCCGGTACGGGCGACGACGACACTATCCGCCAACTCTCACTCACGCTCTACTTCCCGACGGGAGCGGGATCCCACAGCCTCGGAAACGGCAGCCGATGGTGCCCGCATCCCGAGCAAGCCACAGAGTTTCTGACCCTGGTTGAAGATCAGCCCGCAACGTCCTACGTCGGCGGCGCGCGCCCGATCCGAACCCGAGTCACCTTCGACCACGCCGGATAGGGCGCTTATCGGAACGAGAGCGCGTTTGCCAGGCAGCGGCCTCGAGCCGGTTCGATCAGCGACCGGCGGAAGTTCTGAACGCTTTCGCGCACGCAGGTCTGGATGGTTCGCTCCGGCATCGGACAGATGGCGACCCCTCAGAGGCATATTACCGTGCACTATCGCGGGAGATTTGGCGGAAACCGCCATGGAAAGGCCAATAGTGCACGATAAGTAGGGAGTCGTAGAAACTCGTCAGACGAACCGGCAGAAGGTCGAATGTCGAACGGCACTACCATGATTCGATCAGCGCGACCTCGTGATCGCGGCGCCGCCACTGGTCGGTGAGGCGCGCGAGGCGGTCAGGGGCGGTGATGCCGCACACGACTGCGATCTTGTCGTCACGGATCTCCAGGATCGTAACCCCCACAACCCGGTCGTCGAGGGTGACGAGCATGGCCGGGCAGCCGCTGACCACGGTGGCGTGGATCGAGGGTGAGCCGCCGACCAGTCTGCGTTTGGCCGCTGACGGTTTGAAAGCACGTAGCGCGTCGGCGAGGCGCTGCGGGGTGGAGTACCGGATCGGCTTCTCGGCCACACCCAGTCCGAGGCCGGCGCCGTCGGAAAGGCCGGTCGCGTCGTCGGTCAGCAGCGCGATCAGGTGTTCGGTCCGGCCGGAAGAGGCGGCGGCGACGAACGCCTCGACAATTCGACGCGCGGAGGCGGGGTCGATGTCAGTGCTGTTGCGAGCGAGAGCGATTCGACGTCGGGCTCGGTGGGTGTGTTGCTGGCTCGCGGACTCGGTGATGCCGAGAATCTCGGCGATCTCGGAATGGCTGTAGGCGAAGGCCTCGCGCAGGACGTAGGCGGCTCGTTCGACGGGCGCGAGCCGCTCCATGAGCATCAGCACCGCCAGGGTCACCGATTCGCGTTGCTCGGCGGTGTCGGCGGGACCCAGCATCGGATCACCGTCCAGGAGCGGTTCGGGCATCCAGGCGCCGACTGTGCGTTCGCGCCGCATCTTCGCCGATCGGAGCCGGTCGAGCGCGAGGTTGGTGACGACCTTGGTCAGCCAGGCCTCGGGCACCTCGACGTACTCACGGTCCGCGTCCTGCCACCGCAGGAAGGCGTCCTGCACCGTGTCCTCGGCGTCGGCGGCCGAGCCGAGCAGCCGATAGGCGATCGCGGCCAGTCGATCCCGACTGGCTTCGAGTTTCGCCACGGTGGCGGTGTCCATGAGCATACGCACGACCTTATGCAGAGTTCCCGGACCGAGTTGTACGCAGGGCTTCAATCGGGCAAAGCACGCACCGAATGCGATCGGTAGGCGAAGGAGGCCGGCCGACTCCGGCCTGCCTCGCGACGTGGTTGGCGGCACAGCAGAGCTTCACGCGGGAACCGCGTCGTGCTCGCGGGTGGCCATACGGTACCTGTGCTTCGGCATTCCGAGGGTCGGGTGGAACAGGGCCCACACCGATATCCAGAGGGTTGCCGACTTGACGCGCACGGCTGTCCAACCGGTCAGAGCCCCCGGCTTGGCTCGCCACTCGCCGTCGAGCAACTGGAACAACGCGTCCTTGCGACCGAGGCTGATGTGGTTGGCGACGTAGGACTGCTTCACCACGGCAATCTTGCACCCGGTTCGATCCCCGACGATCGCGGCCGCCGCCTGCCTGCTGCTGGATCCCGCCGTGGCGCAGGACATCGGCAACGGCCGGCCGTTGTCGCCGACGACGAAGGCGCTGTCACCGGCAACGTAGACATCCGGGTGCGAGACCGACCGCATCTGACTGTCGACTGTGATCTGGCCGTTGGGTTCCACCGCGAGGCCGCTGGCGGCCGCGATCGGGTGCACGGCGAAACCGGCGGCCCACACCGTCGCGTCGGAGGCGAACACGGTGCCGTCGGTGGCGACCGCCGCTGTCTCCTCGACCCGCTCGATAGGGGTGTGCTCGTGGACGGCGATACCCAGGCGGTCGAACGTGCGCAGCAGGTGAGCACGGGCCTTGGGCCCCAGCGCGCCACCCAGTTCGCCCCGGGTGGCGAGGGTGATGCGAAGTCCTGGACGGGATTCGGCGAGCTCGGCGGCCGCCTCGATCGCCGTCAAATTGCCGCCGACAACCAGAACCTGCCCGTCCTCGCCCAATTCGTCCAGGCGTGCGCGCAGGCGCAGCGCGGCGGGTCGCGCTGCCACATGGTGTGCGTACTCGACCACGCCGACAACGCCCGGGTCGGCGGCAGTACTGCCTAGCGCGTACAACAGGGTGTCGTACCCGAGCCGGTCGACGCCGTCACCGTCGACCACCGCGACAGTTCGGCGCTCGACATCGACCTCGCTCACCCGCGCCACGCGAAGTCGAATACCGGTGCCCGCGAACACCTCCGCCAATGGCAGGTGGCGAAGATCCTGCCCGGCGGCGAGTTGATGGTTGCGCAGCCGCTCGACGAAGTCGGGTTCGGCGTTGACGACGGTGATCTCGAAGTCGTCGGCGTGAAGCCGGCGAGCCAGGTATGCGGCGGAGAAGGCTCCGGCGTATCCGGCTCCGAGGACGACGATGCGGTGCTTCATGATTCGCTCCTGTCTGGTTCGCGTGCCCCTTGAACGAGACAGCCCCTGATTTCCTGACAGAACCGGCCAGTGATCTGGATCACGCCTTCGGAACCGTCATGCGAGCGATCCTCCGAAGTGCAACCGGTCCCGCCGAGAGGCAGCGCACCGCGAGTCGGGCGGGAGGGACGTTCGTGCGCAGGCGGATACGATTCGGCGGATCGGCGGCCGCACGTTAGTCACGGAGAACCAGCTATGCCCGAGAACCCGTCTGTGAACCGAGCGCACGGACCTGCATACGGCGCGGAGACACCGGCGTCGGCTCGGGGAGCCGGGGCGCGATACCTGGCGGGGCTCGGGGTGTCGGAGCTGGCGCTCGAATTCGATTGGGACGAGCCGATTCGTAACACCCTGCTCGATGACGACGACGAGCGGGATCTGCTGTTGGCCGACCAGTTGGGACTGTTGCGAGACGAAGCGGTTTTCGGGCTCGGGATCGCGGCGGCCGAATGGGTTGTCGCGCGGATGGGCGGGCACGGCGGCGACTCGGACCTCGCGGACGTCCGATTGCGGATCGAGGCGATGTGGGCGCTGTGCGCCGAACCGCGCTACGCGCGGCTGACCGACCCCCCGGTGTACGCCGACCACGCCGAACCGCGCAGCGTAGAGCCGCTGTGGGTCTGCAGCACCCTGCTGTTCTGGTTGTACGGATCAGCCGTTCAGGGCGACGAGTTGCAGGGCGAGTGCATGTCGCTCATCCTGCTGGCCCGCCGGCTGATGGGGCCGCACCGAGAGTTCGCACGGTGGTTGAGTGACGCCATCGCGCAGGCGACGCTGTCGTACGCGGTCGCCGACGACGACCCCGATGATGAAGACGCCCAACTGGTGTGGAAGCCGGTGCCGCCGGAGTCCTTCTGGCCCGGCTTCGCCTGGACGACCATCGAAGACGCGCACGCGCGAGTGGACGCATTCCTCTCGGGGCTCGACCCCGCGCGCAACCCCTATCTGCGAACGGCCGATGACATGCTGACCCACGGCTTCGCGGGAACCCCTTACGGCGGCTGAGACTTTCGACCGATCCCCCGCGCTACACGCGGAGAGAGACGCCCGTGCGGGACTCGGAAACCTTCCAGAGTTCAGCGGCAACCGCGAGATCCGAAGCCGCCGCCGAACGGCCGACGAGAGTCGGGTGACCGCGGTACTCGTAGAACCCGTCCGGGCCGACATAGGACGCGCCGGGTAGATCCTGGCTGGCGGCGAAGAGCGTCGGCAGCGCGCCCATCTCCGGCTCCTGGGCGATGGCCTTGTTGCCCAACCGCATCGCGAAGTCGAGAACGGGCTGGGCCGAATGACTTTGGAGGTTCGTCGCCGCCCAGCCCGGGTGCGCGGCGAGGGAACGGCGGGAATCACGCGCGGCATCGAGGCGGCGTTGCAGTTCCAGGGTGAACAGCAGGTTGGCCAGTTTCGACTGGGAATACGCCGCGGCGGGGTTGTAGCGGCGGCGCTGCCAGTCCAGGTCGGCCAGGTCGATCGTGCCGCGGCGGTGGGCCTGGGAGGAGACCGTGACCACCCGGTCGGTGATGTGCGGCAGCAGCAGGTTGGTCAGGGCGAAATGGCCGAAGTGGTTGGTGCCGAGCTGGCGTTCGAAGCCGTCGGCGGTGGTTCCGAAGGGCACCATCATGATTCCGGCGTTGTTCACCAGGACGTCGATGTCACCGGACCAGCCGTCGGCGAACCGGCGGATCGATGCCAGGTCGGCCAGGTCGAGTTCCCGGACCTCGGTGTCGCCCTCGATCCGCCGGGCGGCCTGTTCGCCGCGAGCGGTATCGCGCACGGCGAGGATCACCCGCGCGCCGGCCCGGGCCAGTTCCCGGGCCGTCACCAGGCCGAGCCCGCTGTTCGCGCCGGTCACGACGACGGTGCGGCCCTTCATCTCGGGGAGATCGGCTGCGTTCCACTGTGAGTTCGTCATGACCCCAATGTAGACACTGTCCACAAAGTGGTCAATGTCCACATGAATGCTAGGCTCGGGCACTATGGCCCCCGATCGTCGATACCACCACGGTGACCTGCGAGATCAGCTTCTCGACGGCGCGGAGAAAGCGCTGCGCGAACACGGGGTCGAAAAGCTGTCGCTGCGCCAGGTCGCCCGTGAAGTCGGCGTCACCCACAACGCGCCGAGCCGGCATTTCCCGGACAAGCAGGCGCTGCTGGACGCGTTGGCGCTCAGGGGTTTCCGGCGACTCGGCGACGCGTTCGTGGCCGCGGCCGCCACCGGCGACGACCTGCCCGTCGAGGACCGGTTCAAAACCTTGGCACGCGCGTATCTCGACTTCGCACTGCACAATCCGACGCTGCTGACCTTGATGTTCGCGCGCAAACACAGCGCGTCCAGCGGCGCGGCGATGGCCGAGGCCGTCACCCGCGCCTTCGCGGTGCCGGTGGCGATCACCGCCGAGGGCCAGGCGCGCGGCGAGGTGATCGCGGGCGACCCGCTGCGGATCGGCTGGACGGTCGCGGTCGCCCTGCAGGGTCTGGCGAGCTTCGCCGGCGCCGGATTGATCGCCCCGGATGCCATCGACGATCTGCTCGACGACACCGTGACCCGGTTGACGCGCGGCCTGATGCCGCGCCCCTAGCGCACCCTTCCGACAGGAGAACTCGTGAGCACCGCCATTCACCATCCGTTCGACGACGCCGTACATCTCGCGGCGACCGGCACCGGAACCTTCACCGGACAAACCAGTCCGCGCTACGCCAATATGGTCGGCCCGTTCGGCGGGATCACCGCCGCGACCCTGCTGCAGGCCATCACACAGCACCCGCAGCGCCTCGGCGAGCCGCTCTCGCTCACCGTCAATTACGCCGCGCCGATCGCCGACGGGCCGTTCACCATCATCGCGACACCCACGCGGACCAATCGCTCCACCCAGCACTGGAACGTGACGATGACCCAGGGTGAGGTGGTGAACACCACTGCCACAGCGGTTTTCGGCGTGCGTCGCGATTCCTTCGGCGCCACCGAGATCACGCCGCCGCCGGTCGCGGAGGCGCGAACGATCGACCCCGAGCGGACGCCCGAGGGCATCGCCTGGATGGACAATTACGAAATGCGCTTCACCGCGGGCGGTCTCGGAGCACTCGGCTCGTCGACGGCGAGCGATTCGACCACGACGCTGTGGGTCCGGGACAACCCGCCGCGACTGCTGGATCAGCTGTCCCTGACCGCGCTGAGCGATGTGTTCATCCCCCGGATCATGGTCCGTCTCGGGCGGCTCGTGCCGGCCGGAACCGTGTCGCTGAGCATCTACTTCCACGCCGACGCCGCCACGATCGACAAGGTCGGCGACGAGCCCATCCTGGCCACGGCCCGCTCCCAGCACTTCGGCACCGGCTTCGCCGACCAGACCGCCGAGCTGTGGACGGGCGACGGAACCCTGCTCGCCACCGGCCATCAGCTGGTCTACTTCAAAGCGTGATCCACCCCCGGCAGACGGTCCGACCGCCTGCGACGGCTACTCCGGATTCAGCGACTTCCAGGACTTGCGGGTCACCGCGGCGGTGCGCAGGTTGACCAGGAACGTCCAGCCGTCCCGCAGGATGAGGCCGTCGGCGTCGACACGGGTGACCTGCCAGGTGTCGCGGCGATTCGGGACCGGGGCGGCGGTGAATCTGCCGAAGCGGGCGTCGGGCGCGTTGGCTCGCACCAGGGCGATGGCCCTGTCCGCTTCGTCTGCCGTTGTGGGCTCGGCATCGCCCAGCGTTGTCATGGAACTGTTCACCTCGTGTCGCGGCGCGGGCGCCGCGGGATCGATCTTCGATTCTTGTCGCGCATGCGGTTTCGGGCTCGGGCGGGCCGAGCCGATCCCGGGGTTCGCGTGTATGACACGAGAGTTCCCGGGACCGGCGTGCATCATGCCTGATGCGTCGGCGTGCCGCTGATGCGACCCACGGGAATTCGAGCGGCAGCACATGCTGTGCCACAACGGTTTTGTCCGGCAGGCGCCGGACCTCAGGGGTTGGACGCGGACGGCACGGCGGAATCCCCACCGACGCCGGGGTCGAGCGGCGGCAGGGCGAGGACCGCGCGGCAGGTCGCGATGATCAGCTCGTCGAGGTGTCCGGGCACCGCCTGATCGGCCAGCAGATGCCGCCGCACGGCCCCGTAGGGCACGTCTACGATCGCGAAAACCGTTCGCTCGTAATCGATGTCGGCACGACGATCGGCGAAGGACCGCAGCGCGTCCAGGAGCGCCGAGTTCACCTGTTCGCGGTCGGCGGCCAATTCCATGGGCCAGCGCGGCACGAGGGCTTCACCGGTGTGCCGTACCAGCAGCGCCGCCTCGACCGGGTGTGCCCGACACCAGCGCGGGGTGTGCAGCGCGGCGGCTTCGAGATCGCCCGCGGCCAGGGCGGTGAGCAGCCCCTCCTGGAAACGGCCGACCGTGCGCAGCCACAGCGCGGCCAGCAGCAGATCCCGCGAGGGGAACCGGTGATACATCGACCCGACCGGCCCGCCCAGTTGCCCGGCGATGGACGCCATCGTGATCGACGCGACCCCGCCCTCGCCCGCCAGCGCCGCCGCGGCGTCGAGAATCCGGTCCCTGGTGAACTTCGCGGGCCTTCCCATCGCTCCCCTGCTTCCCATATAGTTTCATCATTCTAGAATCCAGATTCTAATACAGGAGTGGCCATGTCCACCGCTACCGAACCCGTCGAAACCTTCTACACCGCGGTGCTGTCCGGCGACGCCGGCGCGATCCTCGCGGTCCTGCACCCCGATTTCGAGATACACACCGCCCCCGGCCTTCCCAGCGGTGCGGGCGGCACCTTTCACGGCCCGCACGAGGCCCTCGCCAAGGTCTGGGGTGCGGTGAACCGTGACTTCGACACCGCTCCCCACCCCGAGTCCTGGTCCGAGACCGCCGACGGAACGATCGTCGTCACCGGCCACTACCGCGGCACCGCACGCGCCACCGGCCGCGCCTACGAAGCCGAGTTCGCCCACTTCTGGCGGGTGGATTCCGGCCGCATCCGCTGGCTCCACCAGTACACCGACACCGCTCGCTGGCACGAGGCGCTGATCCCGAACGGGCGGTGACTCGCGAACGTTCGTCGGACTCGCGAACGTTCGTCGAACGACCGCGGCCCTCGCCGGATACGGTTGGACGACATGCACTCTCGAATGGACCTGACCGCCGAGCTCGTCCGGGATCTGCTCCGCGAGCAACACCCCGACCTGGCGCATCTTCCGGTTCGGCTCGGCGCGCGGGGCTGGGACAATCAGCTGTGGCGGCTCGGCGACGATCTGGCGGTGCGGCTGCCGTGGGCGACGGAATCCGCGGATGCGCTGTTGCGCAAAGAGTTTGCGTGGGTGCCCGCGATCGCGCCGCACCTCCCGCTGCCGGTTCCCGTGCCCCAGCGCCTGGGCGAGCCGTCCGAACGATTTCCCCGGCCGTGGATCGTGACCACCTGGGTTCACGGTGAGCCCGCCGATCGCGCCCCGATCACCCGCGCCACCTCGGCCACCAGGTTGGCGGCTTTCCTGACCGCCCTGCACCAACCCGCTCCGGCGACGGCGCCCACCGGCCGGGATCGCGGCGGGCCGCTGTCGCGCTCCACGGCCAGGTTCGCCGAGCTACTGGGTGCGCTGACAGAACTGGGCCTGATTCCCGATCCGGCCGGGGTCCGCGCGGTCTGGGAGGACGCCGTCGCCGCACCCGAATGGCGCGGCCCCGCGCTGTGGCTGCACGGTGACCTGCATCCCGCCAATGTCCTCACCGCGCACGGCGCCCTCCGCGGCGTCATCGACTTCGGCGATCTCTTCGCGGGCGATCCGGCGTTCGATCTCGCGGCCGCGTGGATTCTGTTGCCCGACGGCGCGACCGACCTGTTCCACACGGCGTATGGGACGACCCCGGGCGCGGACAGGGAACACCTGGACGCGACGCTGCGCAGGGCTCGCGGCTGGGCGGTCTTGCGGGCCTTCGCCGGGATTCTCATCGGCGACGCCGGACTGCGCGGGCGGCCCGGCGGCAAGCCGACGTGGGGTCCGCCCGGACAGGACGCGCTGCGCCGACTGCTCGAAAGTCGCCGCTGATCGGGCGCGGATCGCCGCCGGGTCGGCAGAATGGGGTGATGATGCGGATCGAGGCGGTGCGAGGGGACATCACCGAGCAGCGGGTGGACGCGGTGGTCAACGCGGCCAATTCCTCCCTGCTGGGCGGGGGCGGGGTCGACGGGGCCATTCACCGCAAGGGAGGTGGTGAGATCCTGGCGGCCTGCCGGGAGCTGCGCGCCTCGAAGTACGGGAAGGGCCTGGGCGCCGGGCAGGCTGTGGCCACCACCGCGGGGCGGTTGCCGGCGCGGTGGGTGATTCACACGGTGGGTCCGGTGTGGTCGCCGGACGAGGACCGTTCGGGATTGCTGGCGTCGTGTTATCGGGAATCTTTGCTGTTGGCAGCGGAATTGGGGGCGCGGACGGTGGCGTTTCCGGCCGTCTCCACCGGGATTTTCGGGTGGCCCATGGACGACGGGGCCCGGATCGCGGTGGAGACGGTGAACGCGTCGGAGGCCGATCTCGAGCTGGTGCGGTTCGTCTTGTTCGACGATCGGGCGCTCGAGATCTTCGCCGCGGCGGTGCACGAACTCGGGCGTTGAGCACGGCCGCCGGACACCGGGTATCCGAGGGACACCGATGAGTTGTGCGAGCCCGAGGCGTCAGTACTGGTGAACGGTTTCGAACCAGGAGGATTTGTCATGCCGAAGTTCATCACCATCGGGTACGGCGACCAGGCCGGTTACGAGGGCACCGACGCGGGGATCCGGGACGCGGCGCACGCGCACGATGCGCGGCTGCGGGACGCGGGGGTCGAGATGGGAATCGCGGGGACGCCGGTGCAGGTGCGGAACCATGACGGGGCCGGGGTGCGGACCTCGGAGGGGTCGTTCATGAAGTCCGAGCTGCCCGTCGCCGGGTTCGCGGTGATCGAGGCGGAGAGCCTGGCGGACGCCGTTCGGCTGGTGTCGGAAACGCCCTGCGCGGTGGCGCAGGGGGTGGTCGAGGTGTGGCCGTTGCGGGAATCTCCCTAGGGCACATCGCGACCCGGTCAGGACACGGTGACCGCTTCGGCGTGCGCCTTGAGCGCGTGCAGGGTGGCCGGGATGCCGTGCAGCGCGTGATTGTCCCGCGGCTCGCCCAGCGGTCCCGAGAACCGCAGCAGGCGATGGAAAGCCGAGGCGTTCGGCCACTCCCGGTATTCGGTGACCAGGGTGCCCTCGGGATGCGGATCGAGGCAGTAACCCCAGTGCGGGCCGACGATGTGCACGCGAAACTCGAAGTGCCGCAACGGCGCGACCACCGTGACCTCGCACGGGGTCGCCCACACGACGGGCCCGATGCGATTGAGGCCGACGAACCAGGATCCGGTGCGCGGGGCGGTCCCCCGGTGCAACCGGTAGCCGCGGCGGTTCTCGGTGCTCCAGCGGCCCATGCCGGTGACATCGGTGACCAGCTCCCAGATTCGTTCGCGCGGTGCGGCGATGAGCAGCGACATCGCATCGGTCCGGGCGTGCTGCGTGCGGGTGCGGATCACGCCCTCCGGCGGGCGCAGGTAGCGCCCGAACGTCGAGTCACACTGGTCAGCCATACGAACCTCACTGTCTGAGACAATCCCAGGGTATCGTGCGGGCTCGGCGCGGGCAAGCGGCCCCGCGGTCCGGGCAGCCGCCGAACCGCGCGGCATACCCCTGCGGCCGATCCACGATTCGCGCCGACCCGACAGTGCATCTCGCGTCCGGCCCCGCACGGCGCATCTCACGCCCGGCCGATGCCCTGTGAGGGCTTGCTTACTTTCCCGTTACCGGAAGTGATTTTCGGGAAACCCCAGGCCAATAGCGTATTCAAGCATGTCGACCACAGTGGATTCCCGCTCCGCCGCAGCGAGCGGACACCTGCGCGACATGGTGTATTCCACCCTGCGCGACGAACTCATGAACGGGCGCATCAAGTTCAGTCAGCGCCTGACCGAACCCAAAATCTCCACTCGCTTCGGCATTTCCCGCACCCCGGCCCGCGAGGCGCTGGCCATGCTCTGCTCGGACGGACTGCTGCGCCGCGACGAGGTCGGCTTCAGCCCGGTGCGGCCCAGCATTCCGCTGGTGCGGGATCTGTACGAATTGCGAATCACCCTCGAGCTGGGCGGAATTCAACGCGCCATCACCAACCCCGGTGTGCGCCACGATCACGCGCTGCTGTGGGCCGAGCGTGAACGCTGGCTGTCCCTGCGGGCCAATCCCCCGGTGCAGGAGCCCTCGTTCGTGGTGGTGGACGAGAAGTTCCACGTCGCGCTGCTGACCGCGTCGGGCAACACCGAGATGGTGCGCGCGCTGCTCGCGGTCAACGCTCGCATCCGCCACGTGCGGATGTACGACTTCATGGTCAACAACCGCATCGAGGTCACCATCGCCGAACACCTGGCGATCCTGGATGCCGTACTGGCGGAAGACCTTCCGCTGGCCTACGACCTGCTGCGCCTGCATATCGGCGAATCGTTGGATGTCGTTCTCGACCGAGTCAGCCGGGCCATGGTGGCCATGTCCCTGGCGACCGAGGAGTAGGAATATGAGCCTGAATTTCGACACCCTGCTGGTGGCCAATCGCGGGGAGATCGCCTGCCGCATCATGCGCAGCGCTCGCGCGCTCGGGCTGAAAACGGTGGCGGTGTACTCCGACGCCGATCTCGGCGCGGCCCACGTGCGCATGGCCGACACCGCGCTGCGACTCGGCCCCGGACCGGCCGCCGAGTCGTATCTGCGCGCCGATCGCGTGATCGAGGCCGCGCTCGCCGCCGGTGCAGGCGCAATTCATCCCGGCTACGGATTCCTGTCCGAGAACGCCGAATTCGCGACCACGGTCGCGGCCGCCGGACTCGCGTTCGTCGGTCCCACACCCGATCAACTGCGCGTGTTCGGCGACAAGCACACCGCTCGTGAAGCCGCTCGGGCCGTGGGCGTGCCGCTGGTGCCCGGCAGCGGCGTCCTGGATTCGGTCGAGCACGCGGTGGCCGAGGCCGAGCGGATCGGCTACCCGGTCATGCTCAAGGCCATCGGCGGTGGCGGCGGCATCGGCATGCAGGCGTGTTTCAGCGCCGACGAGCTGGTCACCGCGTACGACCGCGTGCAGCGCCTGGCGCTGGCCAACTTCTCCTCCGCCGGAGTCTTTTTGGAGCGCTTCGTCTCTCGCGCCCGGCACGTCGAGGTCCAGGTCTTCGGCGATGGCGCGGGCCGGGTGGTCAGCCTCGGCACGCGCGATTGCTCGCTGCAGCGCCGCAATCAGAAGGTCATCGAGGAAGCGCCCGCCCCGGGGCTTTCCGATGAGGTCGTCGCGGAGCTGCTGGAAACCTCACGCGCGCTGGCGCGTTCGGTCGGGTACCGCTCGGCGGGCACGGTGGAGTTCGTGTACGACACCGAACGCGGCGCGGCCTCCTTCCTGGAGATGAACACCCGCCTGCAGGTGGAACACCCCGTCACCGAGGCGATCACCGGCGTGGATCTGGTGGAGTGGATGCTGCGCCTGGCCGGCGGGGACGCCACCATGCTGGACGAGCTGCCCGAGGCCGGTCCGGCGATCACCGGGTGGGCCGTGGAGGCCCGCGTGTACGCCGAGGATCCCGGCAACGATCACCGCCCCAGCGCCGGATTGATCACCGAGACACGGTTTCCCGAGGACGCTCGGGTCGATTCCTGGATCGGCACCGGCACCGAGGTCAGCGCCTACTACGATCCGTTGCTGGCCAAGGTCATCACGCACGGTGACACTCGCGCGGCGGCCTTCGACCGGCTGACCGCCGCGCTCGGCGAGACGCGCGTCTACGGCGTGCAGACGAACCTGGCCCAGTTGCGCGCCGCCGCCACCGCTCCGGTGGTGCGCGCGGGGTCGCACATCACCGGCTCGCTGGCCGAGATCGACTTCTCGAGCCGCCGCGTGGACGTCGTGCGGGCGGGCACGATGACCACCGTGCAGGATCATCCGGGCCGAATCGGGTTGTGGGAGGTCGGTATTCCGCCGTCCGGCCCGATGGACGATCTCTCGTTCACCCTGGCCAACATCGCGGTCGGCAATCAGCCCGGGGTCCCGGGGCTCGAGTGCACGCTGCAGGGCCCGCGCTTGCGGTTCGCCGGCGCCGCGGTGATCTGCGTCAGCGGCGCGCCCGCTCCGGTCACCGTGGACGGCGCGCCGGTCCCCCAGTGGGAGCCGGTGACCGTGGCCGCGGGGTCGGTGCTCGATATCGGCGCGCCCGCCGATGCAGGGTTGCGGACCTACCTCGCCATTCGCGGTGGCATCGACGCCCCGCTGTATCACGGCAGCGCTTCGACTTTCACGCTCGGCGGGTTCGGCGGCATCAACGGCCGCGCGGTCGCCGACGGTGACGTGCTGGGCATCGCCGCCATCGGCGATGATCCGCATCCCGGGGCGGGGCCGGTGCCGCTCGAGCACCGCCCGGTGTTCACCCACGAGTGGGAGCTGGCCGTGGGCGAGGGTCCGCAGACCGCGCCCGCCTACTTCACCGACGCCGATATGGCACAGTTCTACGGGCAGCCGTGGCGCGTGGGCAGTCACGCCAACCGCACCGGAATCCGGTTGGAGGGGCCCAAACCCGAATGGTCCCGCGCCGACGGCGGTGACGCGGGCCTGCACCCGTCCAATCTGCACGACAATCCGTACAGCGTCGGAGCGCTGAACGTCTCGGGCGATACCCCGATCCTGCTCGGTCCGGACGGTCCCAGCCTCGGCGGGTTCGCGTGCCCGCTGACCGTGGTCTCGGCCCATCGCTGGAAGCTCGGCCAGGTGCGCCCGGGCGATGCGCTGCGCTTCGTGCCGATCGGCGATGACACCGCGACCGCGCTGCGGTCCGACACCGCGACCCGGGCCGCCGGCGCGCTCACCGACGAGGGTGCGGCCCTGCGTGATCGCGGCATCCTGGGTGCGGCCGAGACCGGCTCGGATCGGCCCGCGGTGCGCTATCTGCGCGGCGGCGACGACAACATCCTGGTCGAGTACGGCGAGATGGTGCTCGATCTCGGGCTTCGCATGCGGGTGCACGCGCTGGCGCAGGCCCTGACCGCCGCCGCGCCCACGGGCATCATCGACATCACCCCGGGCGTGCGGTCCCTGCACATTCATTTCGATCCCGATGTGCTGCCGCAGCGCCGGCTGCTGGGACTGCTCGCCGAGCTGGAGCAGGAGCTGCCCGCCACCGGGGATCTGGTGGTGCCCAGTCGCACGATTCGTCTGCCGTTGTCCTTCGACGATCCCTCCATCGCCGAGGCGATCGATCGCTACCGCAGTGGAATTCGCGACACCGCGCCGTGGCTGCCGTCCAATACCGAGTTCATCCGCCGCATCAACGGCCTGGACAGCGTCGAGGACGTGCGGCGCACGGTGTTCGACGCGGAATACCTGGTGCTGGGGCTGGGCGATGTGTATCTCGGTGCGCCCCTTGCCGTTCCGCTCGATCCGCGGCATCGCCTGGTCACCACCAAGTACAATCCCGCGCGCACCTGGACGCCCTCGGACGCGGTCGGCATCGGCGGCAAATACCTGTGCGTCTACGGGATGGCCTCCCCCGGCGGCTATCAGCTCATCGGGCGGACGATTCCGATCTGGTCGAGCTACCGCCAGTCCGCGCCGTTCGAGGACGGCACGCCGTGGCTGTTCCGGTTCTTCGACCGCATCATCTGGGAGCCGGTGAGCGCCGAACAGCTCCTCGACCAGCGTGCCGCCGCCCAGGCCGGGCGGTTCGACGCCGAGGTCAGCGAGGGCACGTTCGCGCTCGCCGATCACCTGCGGCTGCTGGCGGACAACGCCGAGGACATCGCCGCGTTCGAAGCCCGCCAGGCCGCCGCGTTCGCCGCGGAGAAACAGGCCTGGCATGCCGCCGGTGAATTCGACCGCTCGGTGGTGACAGCACCGCCGCCCGAACCGCACGACGACCTGCTCGCGGATCTGCCGCCGGACGCGTCGGTGGTGACCGCGCCGATGGTCGGCAACGTGTGGCGGGTCGACATCGCCGAGGGAGACACCCTGCGCGAGGGTGATCCGGTGGCGGTGCTCGAAGCCATGAAACTCGAACTGCCCGTGCCCAGTCCGGTCACCGGCACCGTGCTGCGGGTACTCGCCGCGCCCGGCGCCAAGGTCGAACCCGGAACCCCACTAGCCGTGATCGGAGTCGCTGAATGACCAACCTGGAGATCTCCCCGTCCGCGCGGGTCGCTGCCGCGTTCGCCCGCATCGCCGCGGCCGATCGGCCCGAAGTGTGGATCACCCTGCGGGAGCGGGCCGATGTGGCCGCCGACGCGCTCGCGGTGGAACAGCGGATCGCCGACGGCGCGGACTTGCCGCTGGCCGGGCTGCTGGTCGCGGTCAAGGACAACGTGGACGTGGCCGGTCTGCCGACCACCGCGGGGTGCCCCGAATTCGCGTACACCCCCGCCGATACCGCTGCCGCGGTCGAGCGCCTCACCGCGGCCGGTGCGATCGTGCTGGGCAAGACCAATCTCGATCAGTTCGCCACCGGACTGGTCGGCACGCGCAGCCCGTACGGGGCGGTGCGCAACGCGCTCGATCCCGAGCTGATCTCCGGTGGGTCGAGTTCGGGTTCGGCGGTCGCGGTCGCGCTGGGCATCGCCGATATCGGAATCGGCACCGACACAGCGGGTTCGGGGCGGGTGCCCGCGGCGTTCCACGACATCGTCGGGATCAAGGCCACGCTCGGGATCATTCCCACGCACGGGGTGGTGCCCGCGTGCGTGGATTACGACGCGCTCACCGTGTTCGCCGGATCGCTCGACACGGCGGCGATCGCGGCTCGCGTCATGGCCGGGCCCGAACCGCGCGATCCGCGCAGCCGGCGCTGGCCGTCGGATATCCGGCTCGCCGCGCCGCACACCCCGCGCCTGGCCATTCCGGTCGCCGCGAATCTGGAGGCGCTGAGCCCGGAGTACGCCACCGCGTTCGAGCAGACCGTGGCCGCGGCGGTCGAGGCGGGCTGCAAGGTCGAAACCGTGGATCTCACCGGGCTGTTGGATGCCGCCCGGCTGCTGTACGACGGGGCGATCGTGGCCGAGCGGTACGCGGCGGTCGGGGAATTCCTGGCGACCGGGCCGGCCGGGGCGGATCCGACCGTGGCGGCGATCATCGGCGCGGCCGCCACACCCACGGGTGCGGCGTTCGCGCGGGATCTGGACGCGCTCGCCCGCGCGCGCACCGAGGCCGCGGTGCTGCTGGAATCGTTCGACGCGGTGCTGCTGCCCACCACCACCGAGCATCCGAGTCTGGCCGCGGTGGCCGCGGATCCGGTGGGGATCAACCGCCGGCTGGGCACCTTCACCAATTTCTGCAATCTGCTGGATATGGCGGCGGTGGCGGTGCCGGGTGTGCCGACGGCCACCGGTGCGCCGTTCGGGGTCATGGTCGTGGTTCCGGCCTTCGCCGATCAGATCGCGGTCGACATCGCCGCGCGGCTGCAGACCGGCGGGCCCGCACCGCTTTTCGCCGACCACGGGGTGCACCTGGCGGTGTTCGGCGCGCATCTGCGCGGGCAGCCGCTGCACTGGCAGCTCGAGGAGCTCGGCGCGCGGTTCGCCGGGGACATCCACACCAGCGATGCCTACCGGCTCACCGCGATGGACACCACCCCGCTCAAGCCCGGCCTGGTGCGCACCGGGCCGGGGCAGGGCGCGCCGATCGTCGGGGAGCTGTTCCTGGTGTCCGAGGCCGGTCTGGGCCGGTTCCTGGCGGCGCTGCCCGCGCCGATGGCGCTGACCAGTATCGAGCTGGCCGACGGTCGTTCGGTGGTGGGCTTCACCGCGACCCACGACGCGACCGCCACGGCCACCGACATCACCGAGTACGGCGGCTGGCTGGCCTACCTGTCGCGGCCGCGCTGACCCGGCCGTAACCGGGCCGTCAACCCGGGTTCCCGAGCCCGCGAGGGTGCGGGCGGTGCGGCGACACGCCGTGAACTCCCCCGCCGCGTGCACACTCGCGGGCGATGAAATCTTCTGTGCCCCACACCCGTGCCCGTACCGACCGCGCTGTTCGCCCCCGCCCCGGGGGCGAATTCGCGAAACCGAAGTTGATCACTATGCTCTCCGGCATGGGGAGGAACTCCGCGGTCTGCTTCGCGTTCGCCACCGTCGTCCTGGTCTCGGGTTGCGACAGCGTCAGCGGTCTCGACACCGATCCCAAACCCGCCGAGTCGGCCGCGACGGCTTCGAGCACGTCGCAAACGACTTCGGCGCCAACGAGTTCCGCTCCGGCCGGACCGGTGGCGCTCCCGGACTGCCCCGAAGGGGTGGTCGACGAGCTCGACTGCCGCGCCCGCACACAGGACAAGACCGGTGTGGTCTTCGATTCCCGGCGCACCCCGGAGGGCACCGTCACGATCGAGGTGATCGCCCCCGACGGCACCGTCACCCAGACGATCACCGAACAGGCGGGTGACCGCTCCGCGAACCCCAGGGCCATCGACACCGATTCCGACGGCCGCGACGAGCTCGTCATTCCCGTCGAGGTGGGCCCCTACTGGTACCGGTTCGTCGTCTATCACGCCACCGGCGATGCCACCGAGTACACACGGGCCGGTGAGTTCCCCGGCACGGGAATCGATCCCACCCCGGACGGTCTGGCTCATACCGCGCACAAGAACGGCTATCAGTCCGTCACCCATACTTTCTGGACCTACGAGAACGACGTCATGGTTCCCGTCGTCATCGCCGAATCGAAGTTCACCAACGGCACCGACGCGCCGCCGGTATGCACCATCACCAGCGCCCCCGGGCTGAGCAAGACCGCCTTCAAGACGGTGGCCGCCGCCCGCACCCACTTCTGTGCCCTGACCATGGAGAACTGACTGCCTCGATCCAGTCTCTTTCGTCGCGTCCAAGCGCGTCACACCGGTGACGCGCTTTTCGCGAGTCATCCAGCCGAACACTACTTTTCCCGCCGGAACTCACCGAGCGCAACAGCTGGTTGCCCGCCCCGGCGCGCTCACCGAAACTGCGAGGCTTTCAGGCCGGGCTCACGCGGGAGTGGCTCGCGTGCCGGTTTCCCGGGTGACCTGGCGTGACCGGCGTCAGTCGGTGACGTCCGGGGGGATCTCCGGCAAACCCTCGCTGGCGCGCAGTTTTTCGGCCATCGCGGTCAGGAGGTCGGCGGACTCCGCGCTCAGGTCGTAGGCGCGGGAGGAGAGGCGGCGCAGGTTGTAGGCGTGCAGGGAGGACAGGAGCTCCAGGTCGTGGTCGATCGTGGCGGCGTAGCGATCGTCGAAGAAGTAGGCCGGGCGGACCCGGAAGAAGTTGGCCAGGGCCACGACCAACTGATCGGAGGGGTTCGTGCGCCGGCCCGAGCGCAACTGGCTCAGATACGGTTTGGCGATCGGGTGCCCGGCCGCGGTCAGGGCGGCGGCCACCTCGGAATTGGTATGGGGGGCGCGGCCGGGCGGGTGGACCGTCTCGAAGAGTTTGTTCAGGCGGGTCGCGAAGTCCGAGGGCTGCCGGACGGCGCCGCCGGGCACCCGCCGCACGATCGCGTCGACCAGTTCCTGCGGCACCCGCTCGCGCAGGCGTTGCAGCACTGGATCATTCAGCGAGGACTCTTCGAGCAGCGCGGCGACCCGCCGTGCGAGATCCTCGTTCTCGTGGCCCATCACTCCTCCGTCCCGGTGAGACCGCTAATCCAATCGGTATCGCGTTTCAATCTGGACCAGCGCTGCTCGACAGCTTTGGTCGATGGCCAGCCGAACAGCTCGGCGATCTCGGCGCCGCGCAGGCCGACGGTCTTGCCCCACACCAGCCCGCGATCGCGATCCCCGAGCCGGGCCAGGCGGCTGTGCCAGGCCATCCGATTGACCACCAGCGCGGCCACATCGGTGCGGCACGGCACCAGTTCCACCGCGGCCGGACCGTCCTCGACCAGCCCGGGCAGGGCGTAGTCGATATGGACGTCGTACAGCTCGCCCGAACGGCGGCTGCGGCGGAAGTAGTCCACGAACGCCTGCACGCACGCGTTGATGAAATACGTTGCGAGACTGGTGCCCCCGTCCGAGCGCCAGCCGTCGCCGTCGATCGCCTTGCGCCGGAACTTCTCCAGCGCCAGGGTCACCGTCTCCTGCAGAAAATCCTCGTGGAGCCGGCCCGCGACCGTTCTGCGCTCCTGCATGGTGGGCTGCAGGGGCCAGCCCTTCTGCGCCGCGACCGAGAAGATCCGGCCCGAGCGGATCCACGGCCCCACCACCGCCAATCCGTGCCGAACCAGTCTCTCCGCCAGCAGCGTCCACGGCGGCCCCTCGAACCCGGCCTTGCGGACCAGCTCGAACAACGCGTGCTCGTTCTCCGTATCGGTCATAACATCGGCATCCTCACCCCGCACCTTTGCTCGCGTTCTGAGGTTATAGGCGCGTCGCGGGCCCCGAACCCTCTTCCAGCAAATCGAGAGTTGCCGAGCGGATCATTTGCCCGGGAAGGGCGAATTGATCGTGGTGAAGTACTGTGCCGCCGCGAGAATCGCGACCGGCGCGGTGACCAGCAGCTGCCCGGCCAGGGTGCCGAGGAAACCGATCACCGCGACACCGGCCAGACAGCCGCCCAGCGCACCGGGCAGCGCGCCGAACATGGCCGAGAGCGCACCGGTCAGTACCGCGCCTCCGGCACCGCCGAGCAAACAGCCAAGGGCCGCACCGGAAATGCCGCCGACCACGGTACCGATGGTGGCGCCCATGCTGATGGTGGTGGCCATGCGGTTCCAGGCGGCCTGTTCGCGTTCGTACTCGCTCTTCCAGGGAGCCTGGTTCTCGAAGGGCAGCGCCACCGGCGCGTAGCGCGCGTGCTCGAGATCGAAGCGCGGGGTGAGGATGGCGCGCCGGTCGGTGACCTCGGCGGCGATGGGGAAGACGAAATCATCGACGCGGAAGGACAATTCGGTCCCCGCCAGCACATCCCCGGCGGCCGAGCGCACGGTGAACACGCCGTCGTCCACGACCATGGTCCCGGCGTCGGTGCGAATGACGGTGCTGGTCGCGGTGTTGGTGACGGTGTAGTTGACGACCGGGTCGGTGGCCGGTGCGGCCGTGGCCGACTGCTCGAGCACGGTGATCGCCGCGAGCGCGGTCAGGCCGGTGGCCAGGATGCGCGTTCTGTTCTTCATTTCCGAGTCCTTCTGATCCAGCGGTGACGGCGCGGCCGGTCCGCGCGTCGGCACAACCGTGGCCGAGCCCGCCGCCGGCCGAGCGTCGATGCGCCGATGCGATTCGGGCGATCGTCGCTGCCTATCGCCAGGGTCGAAACCGCCGCCGCGGATCGAGACTGAGCGCATGGCTCGGTTGCAGATCGACGAGGTGTCGAAACAATTCGGTGCGCATCAGGCGGTGCGCGAGGTGAGCCTGGACATCGCCGACGGGGAGTTCCTGGTCCTGCTCGGGCCCAGCGGCTGCGGTAAATCCACGCTGCTGCGGTTGCTGGCGGGGCTGGAATCGCCGTCGTCCGGGCGGATTCTGCTCGACGGGCGCGATATCACCGAGCAGTCCCCGCAGCAGCGGGATCTGGCGATGGTGTTCCAGAGTTACGCGCTGTACCCGCATTTGACGGCCGCGGGCAACATCGGGTTTCCGTTGCGGGCGCGCCGGCAGCGACGGGCGCGGATCGCGCAGCGGGTGGCCGAGGTCGCCGAGCTGCTGGAGCTGGGTGCGCTGCTGGATCGGCGTCCGGCCGCGCTCTCGGGCGGGCAGCGGCAGCGGGTCGCGCTGGCGCGGGCCATGGTTCGCGATCCCGGGGCGTTCCTCATGGACGAGCCGCTGTCCAATCTCGATGCGGCCCTGCGCAGCGCGACCCGCGCGGAGTTGATCGCGCTGCATCAGCGGCTGGGTTCGACGTTCGTGTACGTGACCCACGATCAGGTCGAGGCCATGACCATGGCGTCGCGGATCGCGCTGCTGAACGCGGGCCGGATCGAACAGACCGGCACACCCGAGGAACTCTACGACCGGCCGCGGTCGGTGTTCGTGGCCGGGTTCCTGGGCTCGCCGCCGATGAATCTGTTCGCCGCCCGCGCCGTGTCCCACGAGGGCGTGCTGCGCCTGCGCGCCGGGGACGCGGACATCGATCTCGGCTGGGCCGCCGAGCAGAGCACCGACACCGCCGTGACCGCGGGTGTCCGGCCCGAACGCCTGCGCATCGATCCGGACGGCGACTTCCGCGGCCGGGTGCGCCTGGTGGAGAACCTGGGCAGCGAGGAACTCGTGCACCTGGACACTGCCGCCGGGCCGTTGTGCGCGCGCCTGCCGCGCCCGTGCGGGGTGGTGCGCGGCGCGCACCTGGCCCTGCGCGCCGATCCCACCGACCTGCATCTCTTCCATGCCGATTCCGGACTGCGCCTGCGCTGGCAACCCGCCGTCGCGGCCGTGCACTGAACCCCCATCCCGCTCAGGAGAACCCTCGTGAAACGCACCCTGTCCCTGTCGAGCCTCGCGCTGGCCGCAGCTCTCACGCTCGGCGCGTGCGGTCTCGGCGGCACCGTCGCCACCGAGACCACCGCCCAACGCATTCCCGAACTCGCTGCCGATCAGCAGGTGTCGATCGTGTTCGAGTCCTACAACTACGGTCTGGCCGGGGCGTGGACCGACACGTTCAACACCCTGATCACCGATTTCGGGCGCAAGTTCCCCAATATCAAGGTGACCGCGCAGAAGCCGCAGGGCAACAGCCCCAACCCGGCGAGCGACACCATCTCCAGCATCCAGAACCAGCTGGTGGCCGGGTCGCCGCCGGATGTGGCGCAATTGGGTTTCAGCGACCTGGATTTCACGATCGAGCAGTTGCGGGCCAAACCCCTGGATGTGCTGCTGGGCAAGGACGAGGTGCAGCGCAATTTCGGCGGCGCCCTGCCCTACGCCGACCGTGCCCGCACCCTGGACGATCGTGACGGGCACACCTACGGGGTGCCGTTCGTGTTCTCGACCCCGGTGCTGTATCTCAACGCCGATCTGTTCCGCGCCGCCGGGCTGAATCCCGATTCCCCGCCCGCGACGTGGGCCGCGGTCGCCGAGGCCGCCCGCGCGATCGCGACCCGCACCGGCCAGGGCGGGGTGTACATCGACTGCCTGACCAAGAGCGCCAAGGACTGGTGCTTCCAGTCGCTGGTGCGCTCCAACGGCGGCCGGGTGCTCTCCGAGGATCGGCGCACCCTGGGATTCGCCGAGGCCCCCGCGGTCGAGGTGACCCGCATGGCGCAGGATCTGGTGAACACCGGCGCGATGCCCCGGCTCAATCAGAAGCAGGGTTACGAGGCGTTCGCGCGCGGCGAGGTAGGCATGATCCTCGAGACCAGCGCGATTCAGGGCACCTTCGTCACCGGCGCCAAGGACAAGTGGGAGCTGCGTTCGGCGGCCATGCCGCGCTTCGGCGACCGGCCCGCGGTGCCGACCAATTCCGGTGCGGGACTGCACATCCTGGCCGAGGACCCGGCCAAGCAGCGCGCGGCCTGGGAGCTGATCAAGTTCCTCACCAGTGAATCGGCGTACACCACCATCTCGGAGAAGATCGGCTATCTGCCCCTGCGCACCGGACTACTCGAGCAGCCCAACGCCCTGTACGAGTGGTCCCGGCGCAATCCGCTGCTGGCCCCGAACGTGGCGCAGCTTGCGGTCATGGAACCGTGGGTCGCGCTGCCGGGCACCAACTACCTGCAGATCCGCGACGGCATGATGGACGCGGTGGAAGCGGTTGTCTTCCAGGGCAGGGACCCGCAGAGCACGCTCGCCGCCGCCCGCGCCCAGGGCGCCGCACTGCTGCCCGCCGCATGAACGCGCTGACCCTGATCCAGCTGAGCGACACCCATATTCGCGCCGACGGCGCGCAGGTGCAGCACGGCGTGGACACCTACGCGAACCTGACCCGGGTGCTGGACCGGCTGCGCGCCTTCGGCGGGCCGATCGACGCGCTGCTGCTGACCGGTGATCTCGCCGACGCCGGTGACCCGGCCGCCTATCGCCGCCTGCGCGCGGCGATCGAACCGGTGGCCGCGGAGTTGGGCGCCCAGGTCCTCTACGTGATGGGCAATCACGACGAGCGCCGCGCCTTCGGCTACGAATTGCTCGGGCGCGCACCGGGATCCGTCCCCGCGCGCCCACACGATCACGTGCTGGAGGTGAACGGGCTGCGGGTCATCGCCCTGGACAGCACGATCCCGGGCCGCCACGACGGCGACCTGGAACCGGGTCAGCTCGACTGGCTCGCCGACCAGCTGCGGACCCCGGCCGCGCGCGGCACGCTATTGGCGATCCACCACCCGCCCCTGCCTTCGTCCCTGGCCGCGGCCAAGGTGCTGGGCCTGCGCAACACCGCCGAGCTGGCCGCGGTGCTCGCCGGAACCGATGTGCGCCAGATCATCTCCGGCCACCATCACCTGACGGCCGCGAGCACCCTGGCGGGCATTCCGGCCTGGATCGGCCCCGCGGTGGCCTACCGCATCGAGGGCATGGCCCCGGTCGGCCGCCAACAGGCCGCCGCGGGCGCGGGCTACACCCGCATCGATCTGATCGAGGACACCTTCGTCCTGACCGCGATCGAGGTGCCCACCGCTGCCCCGCTGTACGACCGCGACGAGGCGGCCGAGCTGCGCCGCCTGGCCGCCCTGACCCCCGAACACGGCTAGGCCGATGTTCGTCATCGACGATCCATCGCAAGCACCGAAATTATCCGGCCCACAGCGCAATCCGGTCATACCGCATCCCTCCGCCGGTGCCCTCGGACACCGGTCACATCCCGGCGAACCGGGCGATGCCTTCGGCGCACGGGCGCGAACCGCCGGTTCACACACACCGGCAGATCACCCGGCGAGCGCCGGCACTGCGGGAGATGAGCCGGAGCCGGGGCAGGGGGATGGTTGGCCGTCCGCTCCCGACTGCGTGGAAACTGCCTACCGCGGACCGGAGGTGGCCGACGAGAGCCTCGGCAGGCCGCCCGGTGTCCTGCCTCGACCGCTCCCCGGTCGTGCGAGACCTGCCCGGCCCAGCACCGACCGGGCGATCGCCCGGCGCGGTGGCGCCACATCCTGCGAGATGCTCGTGGTCGAAGGTCCGGCCGCATCGCCGAATTCGACGCTCCCAACTGACGATTCACCGGAACCACAGGTGTCCCGCGGACCGGACCACACCGACCGGGCAGGCGGGGTGAACGGGCTCGCCCGACGGGCGTACCCGGGCGTGCGGTGGCGGTTCCTGCGGCGGGCCGGGCGGGGGGCGGTGCCGTATCTGTATCTCGCGCCCGCGCTGGTGTTGCTGGTGGTGTGGACCTATCGGCCGCTGGCGCAGGCCGTCGAGCTGTCGACCTATTCGTGGAATCTGCTGCCGACCGTGCCGATGCGGCCGGTCGGGGGCGCGAACTACCGGCGGCTGCTCGAGCTGCCCGCGTTCGAGGACGCGCTGGTGCGCACCGTGGTGCTGATCGTGGGGTTGTTGCCCTTCACGGTCGTGTTGCCGGTGGCGCTGACCTTTGCGGGACAGCGGATTTCGGGGCGGGCGCGCGGGGTGTATCAGGCGCTGGTGTTCGCGCCGTTCCTGGTCGCGCCGGTCGCGGCGGCCGTGGTGTGGCGGTGGCTGCTGCATCCGGGATCGGGGCTGGTGGATCGGGTGCTGGGGTCGGATCGCAACTGGGTGTACGACTCGCGCACGGCGCTGGGGGTGATCATCGTGATCACCGGGTGGCAGCTGGTGGGGTTCGCGCAGCTGGTGGTCTCCGCGGGGGTGGCCGCGATCAGCGGGGACTACGCGGAGGCGGCGCGCACGGACGGGGCGAGCGCGGGCCAGATCCGGCGCTGGATCACGCTGCCGCTGCTGTCGCCGACGCTGGTTTTCCTGGTGCTGACCACGGTGCTGCTGAGTCCGGTGCTGACCTTCCCGATCATCGATTCGATGACCCAGGGCGGGCCCGCGCAGTCGACCACGAACATCTATTACCTGCTGTGGGAGTACGCATTCCACAGTTTCGACGCCGGACTCAGCGCGGCCGCGGGCGTGCTGCTGTTCCTGGGTTTCGCCGCCGTGGCCGGTGTGCTGGTGTGGCTCTCGGAGAAGGTGAGCTTCCATGATGATTGACCGTGTGCGCCTGCTCGGCGGGCATCTGCTGTCCGCGGGCACGGCGCTGGTGTGCGCGTTCCCTATCTACTGGATGTTCGCCACGAGCGTGCGCAGGCCCGAGGACGTGTACTCGATGTCGGTGCTGCCGTGGCCGCTCTCGGGCGCGAATTACGCCGACGCCGCCCACAAGGTGGACCTGATCCGCCTGCTGGGCAACACCTTTCTCATCGCGGCCGGTTCGGCGGCCGGGCAGCTGCTGATCGCGCTGCTGGCCTCCTACGCGTTCGCGATGTACACCTTTCCGCTGCAGCGGCTGCTGTACCTGGCGTTCGTGGGCACGTGGCTGGTGCCGTTCCACGTGACCATGCTGCCGAACTACCTGCTGCTCAACCGGTTGGGGCTGCTGGACACCCTGGCGGGGGTGGTGCTGCCGACCCTGTGCTCGGCGCTGGGCATCCTGCTGCTGCGCCAGCACATGGCCGCGTTCCCGCGTGAGCTGGTGGCCGCGGCCCGGGTGGACGGGCGCTCCTCGTGGTCGATTCTGTGGACGGTCGTGGTGCCCAATCTGCGACCGGCGCTGGCGGCGCTGGGCATTCTGCTGTTCATCAACGCCTGGAACGAGTATTTCTGGCCGGCGATCGTACTGCGCCGGTCCAATGCCGTTGTCCAGCTGGGGTTGCGGGGTTTCATGGGGACCGAGGGCGATCAGTGGGGGCCGTTGATGGCGGTGGCCGGGGCGGCGTGCCTGCCGGTGCTGCTGCTGTACGTGGTGCTGCAGCGTCAGATCGTGGACGGGTTCGTGCGGTCCGGGCTCAAGTGAGCTCAGGCCGGGATCGGCACCGAGGCGGCGTCGGACAGGCAGTCCACGAATTGCGCGACCGCCGGGTTGTCCTCCTCGGCCCGCCACACCGCGTACAGGTCCAGGGTGGGCACCGGGTCGACGAGTTTGACCGCGACCGAGCTGCTGCCGGGCGCGCCCATGCCCATGGAGATCGCGCGCGGCAGCGAGGCGAATCCGACCATGGGCCGCACCGAGACCATATGGGCGGTGGCCCCGGGATCGTCGGCGGAATGTCCCACGGTCAGCGCGATCCGGGTCTGGGCCGCGGCCCGGAAGATGGCGTCGTACATGGCCGGGCACTGCTCGCGCTCGAACAGCACGCATTCCTGGCCGGCGAGTTCGGCGAACGGCACGCCCGCGCGTTCGGCCCAGCGGTGCGCGCGCCCGACCACCGCGACCAGCGGAACCCGGTGCAGCATGCGGCGATACCGGAAGGCCGCGGTGCTGGGGTGGCCGTAGACCAGGGCCACGTCGAGCGATCCCGCGGTCAGGGCGGCCAGTTGCGGCCCGGTTCGCTTCTCCCACAGCGACACCGTGATGTCGGGGTGCCGCGCGGTCATGCGCACCAGCGCGTCGGGCAGCACGTGCCGGCTGGCGGGCACGTTGTAGCCGACGTTCACCGTGCCCGCGCGCCCGGCGGCGGTGGCGCGCGCGGCGCGGGCCGCGCGCTCGACCTGGGCCACGATCTGGCGGGCCTGGATCTCGAATTCGCGTCCGGCAGCGGTCAATCGGACCTCGTGCGAGGTGCGGGCGACCAGTTGCGCGCCCACGGCTTTCTCGAGTTTGCGCAGCTGGGCGCTGAGGCTGGGCTGGGTGATGTGCAGGCTCGCGGCCGCGCGCCCGAAGTGCAGCTCCTCGGCGATTGCGAGGAACGACACCAGATGTCGAAGCTCCATGGCATCGGCTCCTTCCTGCCGGGGCTCACGCTAGCCGCGCCGGATAACCGCCGATGAATCCGATTCGCACGCCCGGGACCGATCGTCTTGCCGCCGGATGAACGACCGCGTGCTCGGGTGCGCCGTCGAGGGGACTCGGCAAACATCGGGCCGATCCGTGATGTAAATGATTCCTTGACAACAGCATTCGCGTAAAGGCAGCATTTACACATGAACGATCCCCACCATCGCGACCCCGCCGACGAACGCGCGGTCCTGGCGAAGATGCTGTCCTCCAACGCCGAATTCGTGGCCGAGGTGCTGTACCCGGCCGAGGGCTTTCCGGCCCCGTCGGTCATGGCCGCGTTGCGCGCGGCGCGCAATCTCGACAGCGTGGTCGACGACGTGCTGCGCTCGCTGGTGGCCCAGGCCCGCGACGAGGGCCGGACCTGGGCCGAGATCGGCGAGATCTTCGGGACCTCGCGTCAGGCCGCGTTCCAGCGCTTCGGCGGCGCGGGCGCGCAGACGCCGCCGGTTCCCCCGGTTCCGCCACCGCCGCCCTTCCCGGAGCTGCCCAAGATGCCGAAAATGCCGCCCATGCCGCCGATTCCGGGCTGGCCGCCCAGCCCGCCGCGCTTTCCCGGCGCCTGATCGGCGAGCCGCACCATGCCCGCCACCGCCGATCCGCCCGAGTTGTGCCGGGCCCGGCGTCGCCTGCTGCGCGCCGCGCGCTGCCGTTTCGCCGAGGACAGCCTCGCCGACGCCGTGTCGGCGGGACTGCGCCAGGCGGTCCTGTTCGGCGGCGCCCTGGACACTTTCGCCTCCCACAATCCGTACGCGCAGCTGCGGGTGTTCGAGTTCGCGGGCGACGCCGATTTCGAGAGCGTGCTCACCGCAACCGATTTCGACGCGTCCGCGCCGGTGTTCGTGATCCGGCTCGGGTATCGCGCGGACGCACCGGCGCACCCGCTACCCCGGCCGGGCGCGCTCGTACCGGGCAGCGAGATCGTCTTCGACTACCTGCCCGCCGCGGCCGGTCCGCCGTCGCGCCCCGCGGGGTGGCTGCCGACGGTCGCCGGGCATCGGGAACCGCCGCGCGCCGAGAACCGGAGCGTGCCGCGCGAGGTGCGCCGGGAGGCGCCGGGCGAACAGCACCGGGAGGCCGCGACCGAGCAGCACGAGAGCGCGGCCGGCGGCGCGCCCCGGGATCTGCTGCTCGACGACCGCTGGGAGGTGCTGGCGGATCTGGATCCCCGTACGCTGGCCGCCCGCTACCTCCATCGCCCGATCGCGACCGCGCTCGAGCCCCGCGTGGTTCGCGCCCGGATACGCCCCCGTCGCGCATCGGATCGGGCGTAGCTCGCCGCCCGCGCGCACGGTCACGGGCCGGTAGCGACACGCCTCCGGCTGCGGCGGAATGCAGCTACCTTCCAGTTACTCTCCGAATGGGACATATCCGACCATGTCCCCAGGAGGAGAACCGATGCGCACACGGCTGCAACGCCTGGTCCTGGCCGGCATTGCCACCGCTTCCACCCTGCTGCCCGTCGTCGCGGTGGGATCGGCGACCCCGCCGGCCCCGGCGGCCGGCGCGCACGGGGCGCTCGGCAAGGACTTCCTGTGGGGCGTAGCGGCTTCGGGCTTCCAGTCCGAGGGCTACCCCGCCGACAGCAACTGGCTGCGCTACATCCAGGCGAACCCCGACTGGGACCGGTACGAGGATTCGGTGGACTTCCGCTCGCGGTATCCGAACGACATCGCCCTCGCCGCCGGGCTCGGGGTCAAGGTGTTCCGCATCGGCATCGAATGGGCGCGGGTGCAGCCCACCGCCGCGGCCTGGAACGAAGAGGGCTTCCGCTTCTACGACTCGGTCATCCAGGCCATCCTGGACGCGGGCATGAAGCCGATGCTGACCCTGGATCACTGGGTGTATCCGGGCTGGGCCGCCGATCGCGGCGGCTGGAACAACCCGGGCATGGTCCAGGACTGGCTGGCCAACATGCGCACCGTGGTCGACCGGTACGCGGCGCTGAATCCGGTGTGGGTCACCATCAACGAGCCGGTCGCGTACATCATGCACGAGGTCAGACAGAACGGCACCGACGCACCCGCCATGCTCGATCTGGTCGCCATGGCGCACAACGAGATCTACGACTACATCCACCGGGTGCAGCCCGGAGCGCAGGTCACCAGCAACGTCGGCTACGTCGCCGGCGCCGAGGCCGAGGTGAACGGCCCGCTGATGGACCGAATCGGCGAACGCCTGGACTTCATCGGCGTGGACTACTACTTCGGGTACGAGCCGCCCAATTCCAACGCGGTCTCCCATCGCCCCGACGGCTCGGTTCCGGCCCCCGCGGGCATGTGGGATCTGCCGGTACGTCCCGAAGGCATCTACTTTGCGCTGCAACACTATTCGCGCAAGTTCCCGGACAAGCCGCTGTGGATCGTGGAGAACGGCATGCCGACCGAGAGCGGAAAACCCCGCGCCGACGGCTACACCCGCTCCGATCACCTGCGCGACACCGTCTACTGGCTCCAGCGCGCCAAGATCGACGGCATGAACATCATCGGCTACAACTACTGGAGCCTGACCGACAACTACGAGTGGAGTTCCTACACACCGCGTTTCGGTCTCTACACCGTCGATGTGACCACCGATCCGAATCTGACCCGCACCCCCACCGACGCGGTGGACTCCTACCGCGGCATCGTCACCTCCGGCGGGGTCCCCTCCTGGTACACCCCGGTGCGCCATCCGGTGTCGGACTGCAATCTGGTCGATCCGCCCGCCAGCTGCGAATCCCCGGTCACCGTCCCCTGATTCGGCGCGCGGCGCACACCGCCGCGTCGCCCCGGTTCGATGGGCAGCTACGAGCTATCCCACGGCTACCCACGCCTCGGGTGTTTCGTTAGCATGGGTCAGCGCGTGCTGTGAGTCCACAACCGATCAGGGAGTCGACATGACAGAGGATGTGCGAGTGTCCGCGCCGGTGCAGGCGGTGGTCGACGCGATCAACGCCGCCGACACCGACGCGTTCGTCAACGCGTTCACCGAGGACGGCGTGGTGGACGACTGGGGCCGGCGGCTCTCGGGCGCGGCCGGGGTCCGGGACTGGGCGAACACCGACGCCATCGGCGCGGGCGCGCAGATGACGGTGACCGGCGCCGAGGTGCGGGGCCCGGTGACGCATCTGCGGTTCGGCTGGCGCAGCCGGGTGTTCAACGGCGAGTCCGAGGCCTTCGTGACCGTGCGCGATGACAAGGTCTCGGAGTTCCGGATTCCGGCGGGCTAGGACCCCGCGGCATCGGTGTGCGCGCCGCTCAGTCCTCGAGGTCGAGTTCGCGCACGGCGCGTTCGATTTCCGCGGCCAGGGTCGCCCCGCCGACTTCGCGCGCGGCGGCCCGGTAGCGCTCCTGGAATCGCATGAGGTCCGAACGGACCCCTTCCCCGCCGTAGGTGGTGCCCACCGCGGCGCGGAAGGTCTTGACCATCTCATCGGCCAGGTCGGCCAGGCGGGTGCGGATCAGGGTGCGCAGATCCCCGGACAGGGAGATGTCCGCGCCCACGTCGTACAGCACCAGCGCGCCGCTGAGCATGGGCGGTTCGGGGATGTGCCAGCGCGGGCCGCGCGGGTGCAGGTATCCGGCGGCGACGAGTTCGTCCAGGATTTCGGGTCGGCGATCACCGAGCAATTCCGAGAGCTGCTCGTCCTCGACGATGATGCCGCTGGTCTCGGCTCCGGCATCGGCGTCGGCGCGGGCGTAGCGTGGATCGAAAACCTTGCGCCATTCGCCGTCGGGCGCCGCCTCGGCGTCGAAGACCTCGCGGATCGCCTCGAGCCGCAGCCCCCGGCCCTGCATGGCCACGATCGCTTCCAGGCGTTCGAGGTGTTCGCTCCCGTAGACAGCTTCCTTGCCCGCCCGTCCGGGCTTGGGCAGCACACCGAGCGAGTGGTAGTAGCGAATGGTGCGCGCGGGCACCCCGCTGTATTCGGCGAGCTGGGAGCGGCTGTATCGATCCACCCGATCAGCATAGAGACCGCAACCGGCCAACGTTGACAGCTCCTACTGTCCGCGTTAGCGTAACCGCCGCCACACTGTCGACGACGACAAGGGAGTTTGCTATGCCCCAACGCGAGACCGATTTCGATGTATTGATCGTCGGCTCCGGATTCGGCGGCAGTGTCACCGCGCTGCGTTTGATCGAGAAGGGTTACCGGGTCGGTGTCCTGGAAGCCGGTCAGCGCTATGCCGATGACGAACTGCCCGAGACGAGTTGGGATCTGCGTAAATTCCTGTGGGCACCCAAATTGGGTTGCTATGGCATTCAGCGTATTCACCCCTTGCGCGATGTGCTGATTCTGGCGGGCGCGGGCGTGGGCGGCGGTTCGCTCAATTACGCCAACACCCTCTATGTGCCCCCGGCCCCGTTCTTCCAGGACGCGCAATGGCGCGACATCACCGACTGGCGCGCCGAACTCATGCCGTACTACGACCAGGCCAAGAAGATGCTGGGCGTGGTGCAGAACCCGCACATGACCCCCGCGGACGAGGTGTTCAAGCAGGTCGCCGAGGACATGGGCGTCGGTGACACCTTCGTGCAGACCCCGGTCGGGGTGTTCTTCGGCGAACCCGGCAAGAAGGTCGCCGATCCGTTCTTCGGCGGCGTGGGCCCCGAGCGCACCGGCTGCATCGAATGCGGCGAGTGCATGACCGGCTGCCGGCACGGCTCCAAGAACACCCTGGTCAAGAACTATCTGTACCTCGCGGAAAAGGCGGGCGCGCAGATCGTTCCGCTGACCACCGTGTCCGCGGTGCGCCCGCTGCAAGATGGCACCTGGGACGTGGAGACCGTGCGCACCGGCGCCTGGTTCCGCAAGCAGCCCAAGGTCTACACCGCCGGGCACGTGGTGCTGGCCGCCGGCACGCGCGGCACCCAGCAGCTGCTGTTCGCGATGCGCGATCAGGCGGTGCTGCCGGATCTGTCCTCGCGCCTGGGCGTGCTGACCCGCACCAATTCCGAGTCCATCGTGGGCGCGGCCACCCGCAAGGTGGATCCGAACCGGGACTTCACCCGCGGGGTCGCGATCACCTCCTCGATCCATCCCACCCCCGACACCCATATCGAGCCGGTGCGCTACGGCAAGGGCTCCAACGCCATGGGCCTGCTGCAGACCCTGATGGTCGACGGCGGCGGGCGGGTGCCGCGCTGGCTGCGGTTCCTGTGGACGGTGCTGCTGCATCCGCTGACGCTGCTGCAGTTCCTGTCGGTGAAGAACTGGAGCGAGCGGACCATCATCGCGCTGGTCATGCAGAACCTCGACAATTCGATCACCACGTACACCAAGCGCGGGCTGTTCGGGCGCACGCTGACCTCCAAACAGGGTCACGGCGAACCGAATCCGACCTGGATCCCGGCCGGCAACCAGGTCACCCGCGCGGTCGCGGACAAGATCGGCGGCGTGGCGGGCGGCTCGTGGGGCGAGGTGTTCAACATTCCGCTGACCGCGCACTTCCTGGGCGGAGCGGCGATCGGGGCGGACGCGCACACCGGTGTCATCGACCCCTACCACCGGGTGTACGGCTACCCCACGCTCAGCGTGGTGGACGGTGCGGCGGTATCGGCGAATCTGGGTGTGAATCCGTCACTGACCATCACCGCGCAGGCCGAACGCGCGGCGGCCATGTGGCCCAACAAGGGTGAGCTCGACACCCGCCCGGCCCAGGGCAGCGCCTATCAGCGCATCGCGCCGGTGCAGCCGAATCAGCCGGTGGTGCCCGCGAGCGCGCCCGCGGCACTGGTGCTGCCGATCATCGAGATCCGCACCCCCACCACCGAATCCGCGTAGGGCCCGGCCCGATCCGGGCATGCCCCGCTGTCACACCCGGGCGGTGTGCGGTGGGGCATCGCCATTGTTCGTGCCGCCGGGTCGTGTATGCACCTGTCGCACGGGGTCGCCGTCCCGTGCGAACGGGAGTCAGCCCGCGTGTATGTGCGAGAACCCCATGGGTGAGGTCGGGGGCGGAACCGCCCCGACCGGCGCCCGGAATTCCTGCAGCGCGGGAAGCACATCCACGTGCCGGGCCGCGTAGCAGCGCACCTGCGGCAGCGCGTGCGCCACCTCGCTGCGCTCGAGCGGCTCGGAGTCGATGTACCCGACCTGGTCCAGGCCCACGCCCAGGGTCTGGGCGATGCGGGTGATGGCGGCTGACTTCCGCCCCCACCCGACTTCGATCATCGCGAAACGATCGTGCAAGCCGTGCTTGCGCAATTGCGCGACCGTCCACTCTCCTTCACCGCGACTGGCCACCGCGTGCATGACGCCGCGTTCGCGCAGCAGGCGCAACGATCGCACCGCCTCCGCACGCAGCGCCCCATCGGTGGAGTCGCACACCACTCCGTCCCACAGGGAGTTGTCCACCTCCCAGACAAGACATTTCACTGTCGGTGAGTTCATCCTGCCCCTACATCGATCCAGCCACCCCATGCCGTGCGAACACGACCGCGGGCACGACAACCATTCGGTAACCACGGTTGCGCGGCGGCCCCCATTTTCGAGAACCGCCCCGCGCGTGACATCGTAGGTGCCGTCTGGGTCAATGCACCAGCGCTAGCAAATGCGAGACAATTACGTTTCAATGGCCGAGATCGATTCCCGATCATCCGGTTATCGCTGGTAGCTTCCGCCTCGGCACGGTTCGCAGCAGTGGAAGGGGGCCGAGCCCATGGGGCCGCGCTGGAAACTATCGGGTGGCTTGGCCGCGTTCGCGCTGGTGCTGGCCGGTTGCGGGGCGGCGGAGGAATCCGCGCCCATCGTCATCGGCTCACTGGACTCCTCGTCCGCGGCGCCCGCCCCCGCGCAGGCGCCCACCACCGTGGCGCGCAGCGCGCCCATCGCCGCTCCCCCGAGCCCGGCGACCCCGGCGGTGGATCCCTTCGCCGGTCAAGCGCTCATCGAGCGCACCGAGTGGACCGAGGCGATCGACGGCACCCGGCTGCTGGTGTTCCCGACCCAGGCCGGGCGCAAGGACACCTTCCCCACGGCGGGCGAGCGCGCGTGGCAGGAGGTGCTCGGTCTGTCCCCCGACGCCGATACCCCCGGCATGCGCGATCAGTTCATCTGCCACTGGGAGTGGGCGCGGGTGGTGGCGCCCAACAAGACCAGCTGGAATCTGGAGCCGTGGCGGCCCGCGGTGGGCTATCAGGAGACGGTGAACACGCTGTGCAATCCGGGCGGGCCCGAACGCTGAGCGTTCGTTGCCCGCGGTAACGAGAGAGCGTCGGCGAAAACTCTTGCCCGCGAGAACCTTCGAGCCGTTCGGCAATTGTGGGTATCGTTGGTGACGTCCAGCGCGAACTCCTCGGAGGGAGAGGCACGTTGCGCTCCCGTGTGCCTGACTCCACTGCCGGGTCTCTCGCCCGGAGCGCGGGGCTGCCCCGGCACCTGTTCCCGGCCCTGACCGAATGCGCCGAGGTGTACCTCGATTCCGCTGCCACCACCCAGAAACCGCGACAGGTCATCGAGGTGGTCGAGCGCTATCACCGCGAGCGCACCGCCAATGCCGGGCGCGGCACCTACCCGTGGGCGAGCGCGGTCACCCGCGAGGTCGAGGGCGTGCGCGAGCGCATGGCCGGATTCGTGGGCGCCGCACCGGATGAGGTGGTGTTCACCGGCGGTTCCACCGCGGCGCTGAACGCGGTGGCGCTGGCGTGGGGGCTGGCGAATCTACGTGACGGCGACGAGATCCTGTACAGCCCACTCGATCACGCCTCGAACGTGTACCCGTGGGTGCAGTTGTGCGGGGTGCTGCGCGGATTCGGGCGCACGGTGCGAGCGGTGCCGTACCGGGTCAATGCCATGGGCGAGGCCGACATCGCCGATATCGAGGCCAAGATCTCCCCGCGCACCCGGTTGATCACCGTCGCGCACCTGCATCACGTGTTCGGGGCGCTGAGCACCCTCGAGGAACTGCGCGGGCGCATCGATCCCGGTATCGCGCTGTGTTTCGACTGCAGTCAGAGCGGCGGGCATCTGCCGGTGCGGGTGGACGAACTCGGCGCGGACTTCGCGGTGTTCGCCGCGCACAAGATGTTCGGGACCACCGGAACCGGGGTGCTGTACTGCGCCCGGCGACGGCACAGCGAACTCATTCCTTTTCTACCGGGAGGCAATTCCGGTGTCTCCCTTGTAGATTCGAACCTCATGCCCGGACCGATGCCGCAGCTGCTGGAAGGCGGAACGCCGAACATCGCGGGCATTCTCGCACTCGGGGCCGCCCTGGACCTGCTCGAAGAGGTCTCACCGGAGGTGATCCACGCGCACAATCTCGCCCTGACCCAGCGTCTGCTCACCGCACTGCGCCCGGTGCCCGGACTCGAGTTCCTGCCCGGCCCGGCCTACGCCCCGTGCGAGACCGGCTACGGCATAGCGTCGTTCACCCTGGAGGGGATCAGCGCCGGGGATCTGGGTTTCGTGCTCGGCGAACTCGGTTTCCTGGTGCGGGCCGGGGCGCACTGCGTGCCCGAGGCCCGTGAGATCGGCGACACCGACTCGGTGCGCGTGAGCACCCACCTCTACACCACCGACGACGAGATCGACCGGTTCACCGACTGCGTCACCACGATCGCCGAGGAGGTCTCTCGACCATGAACGGTCAACCGCCCCGCTACGAACGCCGCGCCGCCTCGCGCGTGCTGGCCGCCCTGGCTCGCCCCGGACTGTGCGCGGAGGCCATCGCGCCCCCGGCCCGGCGCATCGAGTACACCCGCACCGACATGGTCACCGAGCCGGGCTCGCACCTGACCCTGTCCCAGCGGTTGTACCTCGAGCGGTACATGCGCCCGTGCCGCGCCGAACAGGTCGTGAGCGCCACCCATCGCATCGTGTGGACCGACAGCGACGGCATTCCCAATACCGGGCACATCCGCACCGGCGGGCTGGGGCCGATCGTGCCCATCGCCATGCGCGAGACGGTCCTGGCGCTGTGGCACGCCCTCGAGGCCGATACCGGACTGGCACAGCGCATCTCGGGCCTGAGCACGCGCGATCGGGCCGTGCTCGAGGGCACCACCACCGACCACGAACCCCTGGACATCTTCCGGGTCGGCATCGAGGCCACCGGGCGGGCGCTGGCCCAGCACGCGCTGCTGGCACGCTGGACGCCCTACCGCACGGCGAACGAATTCGCGGTCGGCATGCGCGATTCGAGCATCTACAGCGCGGTCGCCACCCGCTGGTACTGGGAGCTGCAGGCCTCGAGTTACCGGCGCGGCATGATCGCGGCCGGGCTGACCACCCAGCCCGACGGCACGGTGCGCTATTCACTCGAGACGGTGGCGACCCTGCGCGCGATGAAGGACGCCACCATCGAGGACGCGCACCGGGTGATGCGGCGCGCGACGCTGGTGGAAAAGCTCACGGTGGCCGAGGCGATCGCCAAGTACCACGACGAATTGGATGTGATCTCACGCCAGTACGCGCTGCTGCCCCCGGGCACGCGCCCGGCCTGTCTGGCCGCGATGCCGCATCAGATCGACGGCCAGCACTACAGTCTGCTGCCGCTGGTGGCCGATGCGTTCACCGAGCTGTTCACCGTGATCACCGAACGGCTCACCCTGGCCGAGACCCCGGCGCTGCCCGGGGCCGAGAGCGGGGAGCTGACGGCCGAGGATCAGGTGTTCTCGGTGCCGGACATGAACTGCAAGCACTGCGTGCGCACCATCACCGGGGTGCTCGAGTCGATGGGGATCGCGGTGCACGAGATCGACCTGCTGAGCAAGCGGGTGGTCGCGGAGTTCCGCAGTCCACGCAACCGCCATCGCGCGTTCGAGGCGTTGCGCGACAGCGGATACAACCCGGCCCAGGGCTCGCCCGCGCCCGCGGCCACCGAATCGGCCGTATGACCGCACCGATGCCGCCGGGGCTGCCGGCGCAGATCCATCCGCTGGTGCGCGCGTTCCTGAGCGGGCCGGGCGGGGCGCGCGAGGTGGTGGCGCGCTTCGGCTCCCCCGCGCATCTGGTGTTCCCGCAGGTGTTCGCCGACAACCTGGACCGGTTGCGCGCGGTGCTCGAGGCCCGGCGCGCGCGGTATCGGATCTGCTACGCGCACAAGGTGAATCATTCGCGCGCGTTCGTGCGCACCGCCGAGCACGCCGGGATCGGTATCGACGTGGCCTCCGCGCAGGAGCTGGCCAGCGCGCGCGGGGCGGGGTTCGCGTGCGCGCGCATCGAGGTCACCGGGCCCAAGGGTGAGGATTTCCTGCGCGCGCTGGCCGCGACCGGGTCCGCGATCAACGTCGACAACGTGTGGGAGCTGGGGCGGGTCGCCGAGCTGGCAGGCGGGCGGGCGCCGATCCCGGTGCTGGTGCGCGTGTGCGGGATCCCCGGCACCCCGGTGAGCCGGTTCGGGGTGCCGCTGGATCGGGTGGACGAGGTGTTCGAGGTGCTCACCGCGCGGCGGGACCGGATCGCCTTTCGCGGGTTCGCCTTTCACATCGATTCCGGGGAGCCCGGTGAGCGTCTGCGCGCGGTGGAGGCGTGCCTGGAGTTGACCGAACGCGCCTACGCGCACGGGCTCGCGCCCGCCGTGCTGAACATCGGCGGCGGATTCCGGCAGGTGTTCACCGCCGACGCCGCCGCCTTCGACGCCTACGTGATCGCGCTGCGCGAATCGCTGCTGGGGCGGGGTGAGCCGATGGCGTGGGGCGGCAACACCTTCGGGTTCCATCTCGACGGCGGCGCGGTGCACGGCACCCCGGTCTTTCACAAGTACGCCAACACCGTGCCCGCGGACCGCATGCTCGCCGATCTGCTCGATGCCGGGCTCGAGGCGCACGGTGGGCGCAGCTTCGCGCAGGTGGCGGCGGAGAACCTACTCGAGGTGTGGCTCGAGCCCGGTAAGGCGCTGGTCGATCACGCCGGAATCACCGTGGCGCGGGTGGAATTCGTGAAGGAGACCGCGGACGGCAGCGTCCTGGTCAATCTGGATCTGAGCCGGGACACCGTGACACCGGCCGATCAGGAGGTGATGGTGGATCCGCTGCTGGTGCCCGCCGCCGAGCCCGCGGACCCCGCGCCGCTGGGGGTGTACCTGGCCGGGCGGTTGTGCCTGGAACGCGATCTGATCACCAATCACAAGGTGTGGCTGCCCCATCGGCCGCGGCCCGGGGATCTGGTGGTGTTCCCCAACACCGGGGCCTACCACATGGATTTGTCGGCCGCGCGTGCGGCGATGCACGCGCTGCCACCCAAACTCGCGGTCTGGCACGAGGACGGCGCGGGGTTCCGGGTCTGCCCCGATGAGCTGTACGAGCCGCGTGCGGAGCTGTCCGCCGAGGGGGCCTCGGTCCCGGGGCACGGGGTGCACTGATGCGCTACGACCACATCACCGAACTCATCGGCAACACCCCGCTGCTGCGCCTGGATCCGGCGGTGCACGGGCTGGCGCACGTGGAGCTGTACGCGAAGCTGGAGTCCTGCAATCCCTTCGGCTCGGTCAAGGACCGGGTGGCGTGGGGCATGATCCGCGACGAACTCGACGACATCGTCGCGCGCGGGCAGACCCTGATCGAGGCCTCGAGCGGCAATACCGCCAAGGCGCTGCGCATTCTGGGCGCGATGCACGGGGTGGGCCTGCGCGCGGTCACCAACCGCATCAGGGTCACCGAGGTGCGCGAGCTGCTGCAGGTGTTCGGCACCGATATCGAAGAGCTGCCCGGGCTCTCGGAATGCCCGGACCCGACCGCTCCGAACGACGTGTACTCGGTGATCGACGCGACCATGGCGCGGGCGCCGGGGGCCTGGCATCACCCCTCGCAGTACACCAGTGAGAAGAACATCGAGGCCCATCACGAGGGCACCGGGCGCGAGATCCACGAGGATCTGGCGCGCGACGGCATCACCCGGGTGGACTATCTGATCGGCGGGCTGGGCACCACCGGGTCCACGCGCGGGACCGCGACGTTCCTGCGCAAGCACAATCCCGAGTTGCGGACCGTGGCGGTGGTGTCCGAGCGCGGTGACTTCATTCCCGGGATCCGCTCGGAGACCGAGCTGTGGGACGTGGGGTTGTTCCAGCCCGACTTCTACGACCGGATCATGGCGGTGGAGGCCGGGCGCGCGGTCGACGCGACCCTGGATCTGGCGACCGGGCACGGGGTGCTGGCCGGCCCGACCAGCGGGGCGACCTACGCGGCGGCGCTGGAACACCTGGGGGCACTGGAGCATTCGGGCGAGCGGCCGCTGATCGCGGTGTTCATCGTGTGCGACCGGATCGAGCCGTACCTGTCCTACATTCGCAAACGCCGCCCCGAGTTGTTCGGGCGCACCGGACGTCCCACGCCCCCGGCCGCCCCGGAGCTGGCCGCGGTTCCCGCCCTGACCCCGGACGCGCTCGAGACCCTGGACCGCGAGCAGCGCCCGACGATCGTCGACACGCGCGGGGCCATGGCCTACCGGATCGCGCACGTGCCGGGGGCGATCAACATCCGCGACGATCAGCTCGAGGACATGTTCGCCCACGGCATCCCGTTCTCGCGCTCGCGCCCAGTGGTTTTCGTGTGCCCGGTGGGTGAGTTGTCGGTGCGCTTCGCCGCCCTGGCCCGGCGCGCGGGGTACGAGGCGTTCAGCCTGGCCGGCGGGATCGCGGCCTGGCGCGATGCGGGCAAGGCGATGGAGTCCGCCCCGCGCACCGGCTGATCGCGCACTCGGGCACCCGCGCGCCCGCGTCGCATCACCGGGTGCGCGGCGCCGACGTCGAGTGCCGAGTGCCGGGGCGCGATCGACGGCGGCGGGCGCGCACCAGGGCGACCGCGTCGGGCTCGAGGAGCCCGCAGCGGGTATGGCCCGGTGTGCATCGGGGGCGGTCCGGGGTTCGGGGCGGTCGAATCGGGGTGGGCGCACCGGCCGGTCGGTTCGCGGGGTGGGCGGGCGTGCTGGCACGATGTGATCTCGTGGAATGGGCATTGGGACTGGTCGTGCTCGTGGGGGCCGCGGTCGCGCTGGCGGCGCTGGCCCGCCGGATCGGGGTCGGTGAGCCGTTCGTGCTCACCGTGGCGGGGGTCATCGGCTCCTATCTGTGGTTCGTGCCGGAGTTCGACATCGAACCCGAGCTGGTGCTGCTGGGGTTGCTGCCGCCGCTGCTGTACACCACCGCGATTCGCACCTCGCTGATCGACTTCCGGCCCAAGAAGGTCTCCATCACGCTGCTGTCGGTGGGGCTGGTGCTGTTCACCACCTTCGCGGTGGCCGGGGTCGTGGTGTGGCTGCTGCCGGTGCCGTTCGCGGCGGCGGTGGCCATCGGCGCGGTGGTGGCCCCGCCGGACGCGGTCGCCGCGACCGCGGTGGCCCGGCGCGTGGGCATGCCGCGGCGGCTGATCACCCTGCTCGAGGGCGAGTCGCTGTTCAACGACGCGACCGCGCTGGTGACGCTGCGGACCGCGATCGCGGCCATGGCGGGCACGGTCACCATCTGGGAGGCGGGCGGGGATTTCCTGGGCGCGGCCGGCGGCGGCGCCCTGATCGGCGGCGCGGCCGCGGCGTTCCTGATGTTCCTGCGCCGGCGCATCACCGACCCGGTCCTGGATACGAGCGTGTCCCTGCTGGCGCCGTGGATCGCGTATCTGCCCGCCGAGCGCTTCCACGCCTCGGGGGTGATCGCGGTGGTGACCTGCGGGCTGATCCTGGGGCACGGCGCACCGCGCTGGCAGTCCGCGGCCTCGCGCATCGCCGAGCAGACCAATTGGCGCACCATCCAATTCATTCTCGAGAGCACGGTGTTCCTGCTCATCGGGCTGCAGGTGCGGCACATCTTCGAGGACGCCTGGAACAGTGATCTGCCGCATTCCACGCTGGCGATCACGTGCGTGGCGGTGCTGGCCACGGTGATTCTCTCGCGCCCGATCTGGATGTTCCCGGCCACCCATCTGGCCTGGCGGATCGAGGGCCGCAGGCACGGAGCACAGCGCCCGCACTGGAGCGGGCCCGCGGTGCTCTCGTGGGCGGGCATGCGCGGGGTGGTGACCCTGGCCGCGGCGCTGCTGCTGCCCGCGGACACTCCCGAGTTGGCCACGCTGGTGTTGCTGGCGGTCGTGGTGGTGGCCGGAACATTGCTGCTGCAGGGGCTTTCGCTGCCGCTGCTGGTGCGCAAGCTCGACATGCGCGGGCCCAGCCGGGCCGAAGACCTGTTGCAGGAGGCGAATCTGCTGCAGCAGGCCACCACCGCGGGCCTGGCCGCGCTCGAGGCCAACATCACCCCCGAGACCCCGCCCGAGGTGGTGGACGCGCTGCGCCATCGAGTCGAGTATCGGGCGCGCTCGGCGTGGGAGTTGCTGGGGCGCTCGGAATCCCAGCGGGTCACCCCCAGCGGGGAGTATCGGCGCCTGCGTTTGGCGATGCTGGGGGCCGAACGCGAAACCATTCTGCGCGTGCGCGATTCGGGCGTGGTCGATCACGAGGTGCTGCAGGAGGTGATGGCGACCCTGGATCTCGAGGAATCGACCATCGACCGGGTCCTGGACACCGACGGCGACGACGGAGAGCTGCTGGCCGCCCCGGTCACCGCGGGCTGTGAGCATCTGCGCGCGGCGCCGCGGACCGCGGTGCCCGATCTGCCCGACGCGTGCGCGGAATGCCTGGCCGAAGGACTGGTGTGGGTGCACCTGCGCATGTGCCTCGAGTGCGGGCACGTGGCCTGCTGTGATTCCTCGGTCGGCAATCACGCCACCAAGCACTTCCATCACACCGGGCATCCGGTCATGCGCAGTGTGGAGCCCGGGGAATCGTGGCGTTGGTGCTATCTGGACGAGCAGCTCGGCTGAGGCGGCGATTGCGGCTCGATAGCAAGAGATCACCAAGTGTGTTGCGCGGCAATCGATTACCGAACGAGTAGTCCCATTCCGGGTGTGCCGGTGCCGAAATGCGCCGACACTGGCGTATACGCGCCAGTGTCTTCGCGCGTTTCCACCGGCATTTCCCAAAGGGGATGATCGCAATGATCCGGTACCGCACCTCCGTATTCGCCGCCGGTCTCGCCGCCCTGGCCGGGGCCCTGGTCCTGACCGCGCCGGGCGCGAGCGCTCAAGTGTGGCGGGTGGACGTCTCGGCCGGGACGTCCATCGGACTGGGCACCTCGCAGTACGGGGCGGGCTGCTCGTACACGGTCACCGTGCAGGGCCGCCCGGGTGATGCGGCCTGGTTCTACGACATCGAGGGTTACGGCACGTTCAGTCCGCAGACGGTGGTGATCGGCACGGACGGGCGGGCCTCGACCTCGTGGACGCCGCAGGCCGCCGGGTGGCATCGGATCTACGCCGATTCCTACTACGGCAGCGCGGCCACGGGCTCGATCACGGTGGGGACCGGGATCAATCTGGGTAGCGCCTGCGTGGTGGTGTGAGGGGTGCGTCCCGGTGTTCGGTGCCGGGTGTGCGCACACACCCGGTTCCGGGCACTACCCTGGGCACGGTGCAGACAGGCCAGCCCTCCCCCGACGCCGAACCCCGCATCTGGGGTGGAACCACGCTCACCGAACGCCGTGAGGCGCGCCGGGTCGCGCTGCTCGAGGCGGCACTGGATCTGATCGGGGAATCGGGGGCGGGCGCGGTGACCATGCGGGCGGTGTGCCGGCGGGCCAATCTCACCGACCGGTACTTCTACGAATCGTTCGCCAGCCGCGACGAACTCCTGGATGTGCTGTATCGGCAGATCGCGGAGGAGTTCCTCGAGCCGATGACCGCGTTCGCGGTCGCGGACGATCCCACCCGCGATCGCGCGCTGTCGCAGGTGCTGGTGGACAAGGTGCTGCAGGATCCGCGCAAGTCGCGACTATTTCTGGTGGAGCCGTATTCCTCGACCGGGCTGGGGCAGACCACGATCGCGGTGATGCCCGCGTTCACCCGGCTGATCCAGGATCACCTGTTCGCCCATATCCAGGATCCGACCCGGCGGCGGCTGGCCGCGGTGACGATGGCCAGCGGGAACGCGGGCATGTTCTCGGCCTGGCTGAACGGGACGTTGCGCGCGAGCCGCGAGCAGATCGTGGATCACCTGGTGCAGACGATCGCGGCCTATCGCGGGATCTACCGCTGAGCGGTGTTCGCGCGGCCTCGCCGGGGCGCGGCGGCGGTCGGATCGACCCACCTCGCGGCTGAGCGTCGCCGCTCCACGCGCGAGTGCCCAGGGTCGCCGCGCCGGTCCCGACGGCCCTGGGCATTCGCGAGCTCATCGATGCCGCCGGAACGGTACTCGTGGCCGTCCGCGAAGTTTCTCAGCCGCGTCGCAGGCGCAGCATCGAGGTCGCGCCGTGCTGGAATTCGAACTCGACCGGGACGCGCTCGGCGCGCACGCCGTCCGCGGCCAGGTCCAGGCTCAGTGCGTCGATGAGGTCCTCGCACGAGCCGCCGAGGTAGTCCACGAGCGGGAACACGCGCACCTGTCCGGCGCTGACCCGCAGCAATTCGCGCAGGGCCGCCAGGTGGAAGTCGTAGTCCAGGCGGTCGGCGTAGGTGAACAGCAGATGTGAGCTGAGCACGAGATCGAAATATGCGTCGGGGAAGTCGAGTTCGGGCAGCAGGCCCGCCCGGTACCGCCGCGGATTCGAGTCCAGGTCGGCCAGGAAGCGGGCCGCGGCGCGCTCTCGAATCGCCTGGTGCCCTGCGATATCGCCGTAGAAGTCCCAGACGAACCGCTCCGGATGCGCGGTGGCCCACCCGGTGTTCTCGATCGCCCCCAGCACCTCGCGCCGCAGCCGTTCACCGCCCATCGCGTACACCGGGTCGACCGCGATCACCTCGGCCCCCAGCACCCCGGCCTCGGCCGCGAAACTCGATCCCCCGCCCGGGCAGTCCAGGATCCGCCCCCGCACCTGCCCGTCCCCGAGTCCGAACATGGCTCGGTACTCGTCCAAAGACCGTGCGGTGATCACGTATTCACCCGCCGGTATGGTCCCGTCCTCCTGCTCCATACGCGCACCGTACGCAGCACCCCACCCGTCCGGCGAACGAATTTCCGGCCCGTCACCGAACACGATGCGCACCCCTGCACGGTGAGGTCTCGGACTTCCGACCCGCGCTCGGATAGCAGGTGCACGGCCAGGAATCGTCCGCGACCTGCGCGCCGAGATCGCCCGCCGAGATAGGGCTGGCGTCGCGGTCGCGGAAGGGTATGACCCCGCATCAATGTGAACGATCGACGTGCTCCCTACTTCCGGGTCTGCCGACCGCCAACCTCGCAGGCAAGGCCATCCACGTAGATCCTTCGTGATCGCGATGATCGTGAGGCTCTTGCTCTTGACCGTGAGCGTGGTACTGCCGTCGACGGCGGTGCCGCCCCCTGCACCGAGCTTCTGGCGCAACGGGTTTCGCGAGGTCGTGCCGATGCCGACATCGCGAGAGCAGATGCGCCAGCCCCACGCTCCCGTGCCGGTGGGTGCGCCGGATCAGCCTGGGCCGGCACGATCTGTGCCGGTGTGATCGGACGGCGGTGGCCGGGGTCTGTCGGTGCGAGGGCAGGGCCGGTCCAGTACCGGGAATTGCGTGCCAGGCCGGTAGCCGGTGTGGGGACGAGGTGTTCAGGGGCTTTTCGGGGTGGGGGCGCTGTCGGCGGCGACGGGGCGCGGGGCGGAGACCGTCGGTGGCGGCGGAGGGTCCAGGGACAGGCGGAGTTTGGGTAGGGGGTCCAGGCGGTCGGGGCCGGGTGGGGACCAGAGGGTGCGGTGCCATTCGAAGTGCAGGTGGGGGGCCACGCCGCCGTTGGTGGCGGGGTCGGGGTTGATGTAGCCGATCCGCTGGCCGGGGCGCACCTGCTGGCCGAGCGCGACCTCGCGCACGATGTGACCGTAGACGGTGGTGCCGTTGCCCTGCTGGGAGGGGTGGTCGATCACGACCCATCCGGCGGGGTCCGGGCCGCCGAATCCCGCTGCGGGCCCGGCGAATACGACGGTTCCCCCGCCGGTGGCGTAGACCGGGCGCCACGCGGATCCGCCCGGAAACCCGAAGTCCGCGCCCCAGTGGAATCCCCCGTCGCGCGGGCCGAACCCGCTGGTGAGCACCCGCCCCCGCTCGAGCGGCCAATATCGCGGCATGTTCCAGTTCCCCTCGGCTCGATGCTCGCCCACCCGCCCGGCGCGATGCCGAGACGGCGCTCTCGCCCGATCTCGTTCCGCGCCAGCGTGATTCATTCTCCCTCGCCCGGCGGGTAACACCTCCACTATGGCAGGATTGTCCGCCGAGGTCACCGGGTCACCGCGATGACGATCGCGCGCGGGCCGCCCAGGTCGCGGCATGGCCGGGCGGGTGCAGTTCGGCATCGCGAGATCGACCGGGTCCAAGGCGAAGCTGCACAGCATTCCGTTTGCCACGTAGTCGCTGCTTGATTTGGCCGGGCAGGGGCGATGAGGCGCTGGTGGCCGCCACCCCGGGCGGCGTCCCCGGCCCGGGGGCCGGTTGCGACCCACGCCACATCGGGTTGCGCGCGGCGGTGGCGGGGGTGTTTACTCGCTGACGCAAGGTGCCGTCGTTAGCTGAGGCTCCTCCGCGGATACAGGCCGGCGACCCCAAATGTCGAGAGACGCCCCGGGTCAGGACAGGTCTCCCCGAGCTAAGGGGTGATCCCGACCGGCTCCCACGCCTGGTGCGATGGGTTTACGCCGTGGAGTGCCAAAGGTCTTACGAGGGGTGGTGTCCTTTTCCGGCGACTATCGCCGTTCCCACCCTCTGGCGCGTGCGCGCAGTCGAGGAGGTGGTTGTCATGCCCGGTGGATTGGACTCTGTTCCGTTAGCCAATCGTTTACCAGGCGTCTCCGCCGTGTCTCGTGGTCTGCTCGTGTGCCGGCCCTGACGTGCGGTGTGGAGTGCGCCGGCCTCTAGGTGGAGGGCGTCATGACCACGTGGGAAATGCTGCTTCGGCTCGGCACGGGTGTCGGGTTGGGTGCGGTGATCGGGTTCGAACGGCAGTATCGGGCCAGGATGGCGGGGCTGCGCACCAACGCGCTGGTCGCCGCGGGCGCGACGCTGTTCGTGCTGTTGTCCGCGCACGGGTTCAACGGTGGTACCGCTGATCCGACTCGTGTTGCGGCACAGATTGTTTCGGGTATCGGATTTCTGGGCGCGGGGGTGATCCTGCGCGACGGGTTCAATATCCGCGGATTGAACACCGCGGCCACGCTGTGGTGTGCGGCGGCGGTGGGTTCGCTCGCGGGTGCGGGCATGTATTCGACCGCGGTGGCGGGCGCGTTCGTGGTCGTGGTGGTCAACACCGCGCTGCGCAGTGCGGCGCGGGCGGTGGATCGCCCGCTCACCGACGGGGTGGGCGCCGATTCGCTGTACGCGTTCACCGCCGCGACCGATGACGCGCACGAGGCGCATGTGCGGGCGCTGCTGGTGCAGTCGCTCACGCGCACCGATTTCCGGCTGGTGTCGATCTCGAGTCATGACACGGTCGCCGGCCGGGTCGAGGTGCGTGCGGAGTTGACCGGTGATCGCCGCGACGACCGTCAGATGGAGTCGGCGGTGAGCCGGTTGAGTCTCGAGCCGGCGGTGACCAGCGTCGGGTGGCGGATCGTGCCCGAGCGGGAGGAGCAGGCGTGAGCACCACTTTCCCTTCGCGCGGGGTGCTCGATCGCCCGCGCTCACGCTGGGCCGATATCGCGGTGTTCGCCGGTGCGGCGGTGCTGATCTGGGTCGCGGTGCGGGTGTCGGCGGGCATGGATGTGCCCTTCGACGCCGCGTCCGCGCCCGCGAGCATCGACACCGATCCGGCGTCGCTGCCGTACTACGCGGCGCGTTCGCTGCTGCGCATGATCATCGCGCTGGGGCTGTCGCTGGTGTTCACGTTCGTGTTCGCCACCGCCGCGGCGCGCCTGCCGCGCGCGGACAAGATCATGCTGCCGCTGCTGGACATTCTGCAGTCGGTGCCGATCCTGGGCTTCCTGGCGGTCACCGTCACCGGGTTCATCGCCCTGTTCCCGGGCTCGTCGCTGGGGTTGGAGGCGGCCTCGATCTTCGCGATCTTCACCTCCCAGGCGTGGAACATGGCGTTCGCGTTCCACCACAGTCTGATCTCCCAGCCCCGCGAGCTCGACGAGGCGGCCCGCGATCTCGGACTCTCACGCTGGCAACGGTTCTGGCGGGTCGATGTGCCCTCGGGCATGTTCCCGCTGGTGTGGAACGCGATGATGAGTTTCGGCGGCGGCTGGTTCTTCCTCACCGCGGCCGAGGCGATCAGCGTCAACAACCGCGAGTACGTGTTGCCGGGCATCGGCTCCTACGTGGCCGGTGCGACCGCCGAGAGCGACACCGGCAAGGTGCTGTGGGCGATCGTGGCGATGATCGTGATGGTGGTCGGGCTCAACATCATGTTCTGGCGCCCGATCACGGTGTGGGCCGAGCGATTCCGGGTCGAGGACACCGAAGCCGCGCACGCCCCGCGCAGCCTGGTGCGGGATCTGTTGCGCCGCTCGCACATTCCGGCTCTGCTGGGGCGGGCGTTCGGGCCGCTGGTGTATCCGCTGGATCGGGTGATGCGCGTGTTCGGCCTGGCCGAGCACCGGCTGTGCGTGCCCGCGAAACGGCGGCGCGCCAACGACATCGCGTTCACGACGGTGGTGAGCGTGGCCCTGGGCATCGGATCGTTGCTGATGCTGCGCTACATCCGCGACACGGTCGGGTTCGGTGAGCTCGCGCACGCGGGGCAGCTGGGCGCGATCACCCTGCTGCGCGTGATCGTGCTGTTGATCGTGGCCACCGCGGTCTGGGTGCCGATCGGGGTGTGGATCGGCTTGCATCCCAAAGTGTCCCGGATCGCGCAGCCGATCGTGCAGGTGCTGGCGAGTTTCCCGGCGAACTTCCTGTTCCCGCTGGTGACCGCGGTGCTGGTGGCCACCGGGGCGAGCCTGCAGTGGGCGGGCATCGTGCTGATGGCGCTGGGCGCGCAGTGGTACATCCTGTTCAACGTGATCGCCGGGGCCGCGGCGGTGCCCAACGATCTGCGCGAAGCCGCGGCCGATCTGCGCCTGCCGCGCCGATTGTGGTGGCGCAGGCTCATTCTGCCCGCGATCTTCCCCAGCTATGTGACCGGTGCGATCACCGCCGCGGGCGGGGCGTGGAACGCCTCGATCGTGGCCGAGATCGTGGAGTTCGGCCCCACCACCCTGGTCGCCACGGGCCTGGGCGCCTATATCGCCGAGGCCGCCACCGTCGGGGACGCCCCGCGCGTCCTGGTCGGGGTGCTGGTGATGAGCGCGTATGTGGTGGGCATCAATCGAATTTTCTGGCGGCGCCTGTACGCACTGGCGCAACGCCGTTACTCGCTGTAGAAGGAGACGCTCATGACCATCGCATCCGGCGAGGTCCTCATCGACATCGACGATGTCGGCATGTCGTTCACCGGCTCGGCCGGGGAACCTCTCACCGTGCTCGAGCACGTGAATCTACGCCTGCACGACGGGGAGATCGTGGCACTGCTGGGCCGTTCGGGCTCGGGCAAGTCCACCCTGCTGCGGGCGGTGGCGGGCCTGCTGGCCCCCACCAGCGGGCAGGTCCGCTACCGGGGTGAGCCGCTGACCGGGTCCAATCCCGGTGCGGCCATGGTGTTCCAGTCCTTCGCGCTGATGCCGTGGCTGAGCGTGCAGGACAACGTCGAACTCGGGCTGGCCGCGCGCGGGGTGAATCCGCGCACCCGGCGCGAACTCGCCCTCGCGGCGATCGACCGGATCGGCCTGGACGGGTTCGAATCGGCCTATCCCAAGGAACTTTCGGGCGGGATGCGCCAGCGGGTGGGCTTCGCCCGCGCGCTGGTCCTGGAACCGGATCTGCTGCTGATGGACGAACCGTTCTCGGCGCTGGATGTGCTGACCGCGGAGAATCTGCGCGGTGAACTCGTGAAGCTGTGGGCCACGGACGATTTCCCGACCAAGGCGGTGCTGATCGTGACCCACAACATCGAGGAGGCGGTGCAGCTGGCCGATCGGGTGGTGATCCTGGGCGCCAATCCCGGGCACATCATCGCCGAGGTCGCGATCGAGCATCCGCGCCCGCGCAATCGGCGCGCGCCGGGGTTCACCGCCACGGTCGATCAGATCTACGGTCTGCTGACCGGGCGCGACACCGAGATCCAGAGCGCGGCCCCCGATGCGGGCACCCCGTTCGCGACCCCGCTGCCGCAGGCCTCGGTCGGCGGGATCGCGGGACTGCTCGAGCTGGTGTACGCCGCGGACGGGCGCGCGGATCTGCCCGATATCGCCGATGATCTGAGTTTCGAACTCGATGATCTGCTGCCGCTGGTGGACGCGGCCGCGCTGCTGGGGTTCCTGCTGGTGGAGTCCGGTGATGTGCTGCTGACCAATGTGGGGGCCAACATCACGACCGCGAACATTCACACCAGCAAACACATTTTCGCCACCCAGGCGCGGCGGCGGGCCCCGCTGGTGCGCACTGTTTGCAGCGCGCTGATCGGCAGCGCGGACGGCACGGTGCGCGCGGACTTCTTCCTGGATCTGCTGCGGCGCGGATTCTCCGCCGAGGACGCGCGCCGTCAGCTCGATATCGCGATCGATTGGGGCCGCTACGGCGAATTGTTCGACTACGACACCGATTCGGGCCGGATCACCGCCGATCCCGCGGGCCTGAGCGACCTGCCCGAACACATCCGCCGGCACTGAGAGCGGGCGAGGGCGATCGCACGGCGCGCCGACCCGGCGCGGGCGTGGTTGACTTCTGATGATCATGTGCCACAGGAGGTTCCGTGCCCGCGCCGTCCATTCCCCCCGGTTTCGACTTCACTGATCCGGATCTGCTCGCCCAGCGTTTGCCCATCGCCGAGTTCGCCGAATTGCGCCGCACCGCACCGGTGTACTGGAATCCGCAGCCGCGCGGAACCAGCGGCTTCGACTCCGACGGCTACTGGGCGGTGACCAAACTCGATGACGTCAAGGAGATCTCGCGCAAACCCGAGGTGTTCTCCTCGGAGGAGAACACGGTGGTGATCCGGTTCACCGAGGACACCACGCGCCCGGAGATCGAGATCCAGCGCGCGCTGCTGCTGAACATGGATCCGCCCCGGCACACCAAGTACCGGCGCATCATCGCCAAGGGTTTCACCCCGCGCGCGGTGGACTCGCTGCGTGATGCGCTGCGCGAGCGCGCGCAGCGGATCGTGCACGAGGCCAAGCGCAGCGGCGGCGGTGATTTCGTGGAGCAGGTCGCCGCGGAGCTGCCGTTGCAGGCGATCGCGGATCTGATCGGGGTGCCCCAGGCCGACCGGCACAAGATCTTCGGCTGGACCAATCAGATGATGGGCTACGAGGATCCCGATTTCGAGGGTGATCACCGCATGGCCACCGCCGAGGTCATGTACGCGTGGGGTCTGGCCGAGGAGAAGCGCGCCTGCCCGATGGACGATATCGCGACCTCGCTGCTGCGCTCGGACATCGAGGGCGAGGCGCTGGCCTCGGACGAGTTCGCGTGGTTAGTGGTGCTGCTGATCGTGGGCGGCAACGAGACGATCCGCAACGCCATCACCCACGGGATGAAGGCGTTCGTGGACAACCCCGAGCAGTGGGAGCTGTACAAGGATCAGCGCCCGCGCACGGCCCCCGATGAGATCGTGCGCTGGGCCAGCCCCGTGGTGGCCCTGCAGCGCACCGCGCTCGAGGACACCGTGATCGGCGGTCAGCGCATCGCGCGCGGTGACCGCGTCGGATTGTTCTACGCCTCGGCCAATTTCGACGAGGATCACTTCCAGGACCCGTACACCTTCGATGTCCTGCGCACCCACAATCCGCACGTGGGCTTCGGCGGCAACGGCACCCACTACTGCGCGGGTGCGAACCTGGCCCGCCTGCAGATCGACCTGATGTTCAACACGATCGCCGAGGTGATGCCGAACCTGCGCCAGGTCTCGGACCCGGTCCGCCTGCGCTCGAGCTGGCTCAACGCGATCAAGAGCTGGCACGTGCACTACGGGTGAGGACCGATCCAGGGGGTGCGATTGTGTGCGGATGGGTGTGCGGGCCCGGTTGTGACTAGCATCTGAAACGTTTTGGACAGTGTCAGATCTATTGGGCCGCGCGGCTCGCGGCGGCCCGTGGGGGCCTTATGAAGCAGATTCTGTTCGCGGCGATGATCGCGTTGGCGGTGTCGATCACGGTGACGCCGGTGCTGGTGCGGATCTTCGCGCGGCAGCAGTTGGGGCAGGAGATCCGGGCGGACGGGCCGCGCACGCACCTGGCCAAGCGCGGGACCCCGACCATGGGCGGGATCGCGATCGTGCTGGGGATGTGGGCGGGGTACCTGGGGTCGCATCTGATCGGGATCGGCAACGACGAACCGGGGGTCACCGCGTCGGGGCTGCTGGTGCTGGGTTTGGCCACCGCCCTGGGGGTGGTGGGATTCCTGGACGATTTCATCAAGCTGTACAAGCGCCGCAATCTCGGATTGACCGCCACCGGAAAGTATGTGGGGCAGGTGGGCGCGGCGGTGGTGTTCGGGGTGCTGGTGCTGCGGTTCCCCGACAGCACCGGGCTGACCCCGGGCAGCCGGCACGTCTCGATCCTGCGGGACCTGCCGTGGCTCTCGCTGATCACCCCGCTGTTCCTGCTGCTGGTGGTGTTCCTGGTGGTGGCCTGGTCCAACGCGGTCAACATCACCGACGGGCTGGACGGTCTCGCGGCCGGGGCGATGGGCCTGACGCTGGGCGCCTATGTGCTGATCACGTTCTGGCAGTACACCAACGCGTGCACCACCCGCCCGGGCCAGGGCTGCTACAGCGTGCGCGATCCTCTGGATCTGGCGATGGTCTGCGCGGCGACCGCGGCGGCGTGCGTGGGGTTCCTGTGGTGGAACGCGGCCCCGGCCAAGATCTTCATGGGCGACACCGGATCGCTGGCGCTGGGCGGGCTGCTGGCGGGGTTGTCGATCACCTCGCGCACCGAACTGCTGATGGTGGTCGTGGGCGCGCTGTTCTGCGCGGAGATCCTGTCGGTGCTGTTGCAGATCGCGGTGTTCAAAAGTTCCAAGCGCCGGCTGTTCCGGATGGCGCCGCTGCATCATCACTTCGAGCTCAGCAGCTGGCCCGAAACCACTGTCTCGATCCGGTTCTGGCTGCTGGGAGCGGTGGCCGCGGCGACCGGGCTGATGCTGTTCTACGGCGATCACCTGACCGCGACGAGTTAGAGAACTCTGAGGAGTTGGTGAGCGCGCGATGAGGATTCGGCGGCAAAGGACCCCGCTGACCGACCGGGGGCGGGTTTTCTCGCGTACTTCTCAGTAAGGTCTGTCAGCGGACGGTCACCTCGCTCGCGGGGCGGCCGTGCGGATTGGGCCCCGGAGCTGTTGCGGCCCGGAGGTATACGAAATGAAAAGGACGAGCAGTTGACGCTTCACATGACCGGACGCATCGCGATCGCCGCGCTGACCGTCGTGACCGCCCTGGGATTGTCCGCGTGCGGTGAGGGCGACAAGCCCGGCACGACCGCCAAGAGCACCACCTCGAAGGCGACCACGGCCGCCCCGGCGGGCAACTACCCGCCCGCCCCGACCGTGGCGGATCTGAACGCCGAACTGCAGCGCGTGACCGATCCCGCGGTGCCCCTGGATCAGAAGACCACGTTCCTGCAGGGTGTTTCGGCCGACCCGAACCTGCCCCAGCTGCTGACCGACTTCTACCAGCAGAACAAGGCCACCATCACCGTCACCGGGGTGACCGATCTGGGCAACGGCACCCTGACCGCGGACGCGCAGGCCGCGATCGCCGGTGGCGCCCCGCAGCAGGCGACCGTGCCGATGGTGGTCGAGGACGGCAAGTGGAAGGTCCAGAAGGAGTGGATCTGCAACATGCTGACCCTGGGCAACGTGGTCTCCCCCGCCTGCGCGTGAGCTGAGCACCACTCGCGGGTCGCGAGCCCGTGAACACGAAAACCCCGTACCTTTCCGCGATGAGAATCGCGGTCCGGTACGGGGTTTCGCTGTTTCGGCGGGTGGATCGGTGCGCGCGGATCAGTGCGCGGCCACGACCTGTCCGGCCACTTCGGGATCCTTGGGCTTGACCCGGGGCAGGAAGAACGCCGGGATCAGGGTGACCACCAGCAGCACCAGCGCCACCACGAAGGTGTGCCCGAAAGCGGTTGCGGCCTGGTCGAATCCGGTCTCGAGGGCACCCGGTGGCAGTTGGCCGGCGATCGCGGGGTTGTAGTTCGAGGCGATCGCGGTCTGGGCCAAGCTTTGGTTGTTGAGCAGGTTGGTCAGCACCACCGAGATGACCGCGGTGCCGATGGAACCGGCGGTCTGGTTGACGATGTTCATCAGGGTCGAGCCGCGCGCGACCTGCGCGTGGGTCAGGGTCTGGATGGCCGCGGTCATGGTCGGCATCATGGTGCAGCCCATGCCCAGACCGGTGACGAACAGCGCCGCGCACAGCATCGGGTACGGGGTGTCGGCGCTGACCTGGGTCAGGAACGCCACTCCGAGCGACATCACCGTGATACCGGTGAGCACGATCTTGCCGGGTCCGATCTTGTCGACCAGGCGGCCCGCGATCGGCATGGTGAGCATCGCGCCCAAGCCCTGGGGGGCGATGAGCAGGCCGGCCATGAGCGTGGATTCCCCGCGCACCTGCTGCAGGTAGCTGGGCAGCAGCAGACCCGAGCCGAAGAACGCCATCGCGAACAGGGTCATGGTCATGACCGCGTAGCGCAGCGACTTGTTCTGGAACAGGCGCAGATCGATCAGCGGGTGCTTGGCGCGCATGGCGTGGAATACGAACGCCACCATCAGCGCCAGGCCGATGATCGCCGGGATCAGCACGCGCTTGGACGCCACGGTGCCGGCCTCGGGGATCGAGGACACGCCGAACAGGAACAGCGCCAGGCCCGGTGAGGCCAGCAGCATGCCCACGAAGTCGAACGACTCGGAGGGTTCGGGCCGGTCGGCGGGGAAGATGATCGCCGCCAGCGCGAGCGCGACGATGCCGATGGGCAGGTTGATCAGGAAGATCCAGTGCCAGGAGAAGCTGTCGATGAGCCAGCCGCCCAGGATCGGGCCCAGGATGGGGCCCAGCAGCATCGGCACACCCAGGACCGCCATGACGCGCCCGATCCGGTGCGGGCCCGCGGCGTGGGTCATGATCGTCATGCCCAGCGGCATGAGCATGCCGCCGCCCAGGCCCTGGATGACGCGGAAGGCGATGAGCGATTCGATGCTCCAGGCCGTGGAGCACAGCACCGAGCCGAGCACGAAGAACACCAGCGCCGCCATGTAGAGGCGTTTGGTGCCGAATCGGTCCGCCGCCCAGCCGGTCAGCGGGATGACCGTGGCCAGGGCCAGGGTGTAGCCGGTCATGGACCACGCCGCGATGGCGTACGTGGTGTCGAAGGTTTCCTGGAACTTGGGGATCGCGACGGTCACCACGGTGATGTCGAGAATCGACATGATGGCGCCGAGAACGACGACGCCGGCGATCTTCAGTACGCCGGCGTCGAGTTTGTCATCGCCGGGCGCACCCGCTTTGCTTAAATCCGGAGGAGTGGTCACCGCTTAAGCCTGCCAGCTCGATCGCCGCAGAACCAATAGCCGTTCGCCCCGACACGCCCGAATATTTCGCCGGCTCCACCTCGCTGAACCATTCGAGATCCTTTCGCCATCGCACACAGCGCCATCCAGCGTCGGACCTCAGCCACGATACTGAGAAATAGCGAATCTTTAGCTAACAATTCGGCCGAGAATTCACCTCCCCGAGGCACCGGAACGCTCCACTTGTCCACGTACGCTGAGCATTCACCGTGAATGGCAAGGAGTTCCCAGCGATGTCCGACCCCGTGCTGGGACTGACCGGTACGCTGACCACGCCGATCCGGGGCCCGCACATGCTCGGTGAGGTTCTGGTCGCCATTCGAGGGGGGACCGAGCTGTACATCGCGCGCGCCGCGGAGCCGCTGGACTCCGGCGCCACCGTGCTGGTGGTGGGCGTGCATCCGGGGCGGATCGTCGATGTGGTGCCGTGGATCCCCTTACCCGGCGGCCATCGTGGGGACATGTGAATTATCAAGGGAGACAACAGTGCTGGGTTATCACGTACCCGACCCCGATGAGGCCATGCTGGTCAGCGGCGGGGGCAGCAAGGACAACGCGCCGTTCCGGGTGGTGATCGGTCACGGCACCTGGGTGCTGCCGTTCTTCCGCAAGGTGCGGTTCCTGTCGCTGGCGATGTTCGAGGCCGAGATCGCCGAACGATGCGTCACCAAACAGGCCATTCAGCTCGATGTGCGCGCGGTCATCGCGTTCAAGGTCGCCAACGACACCCAGTCCATCGTCAATGCCGCCCAACGCTTCCTGTCCGAACAGGAACAGGAGATGTCGGTGCTGACCGGGCGCATCTTCTCCGGTCATCTGCGCTCGATCGTGGGCTCGATGACGGTGGAGGAGATCATTCGCGAGCGCCAGCGCCTGGCCGATGAGGTGCTGGTGGCCTCCAAGGTCGAGATGGGCAACATCGGGCTCTCGGTCGATTCGTTCCAGATCCAGTCGATCGATGACGGCAACCTCGGCTACATCACAGCATTGGCCGCCCCGCACAACGCCGCGGTCCAGCGTGATGCCCAGATCGCCCAGGCCGCGGCCGCGCAGGCCGCCGCCCAGGCCGAACAGGAATCGCTGCGCCGCCAGGCCGAGTATTCGCGCGAGACCTCGATCCTGCGCGCGCAGTATCAGCACGACATCGACAAGGCCAATGCCGAAGCCGCCCAGGCCGGTCCGCTCGCGCAGGCGGTGGCGTTGCAGGAGGTGCTGAAGGCCCAGGCCGAGCAGGCGCGCAAACAGGCCGAGCTGCGCGAACAGCAGTTGCAGGCCGAGGTGGTCAAGCCCGCGCTGGCCGAGGCCGAGCGGGTGCGGATTCTGGCCGAGGCCGAGGCGAACCGCACCCGGATCCAGGCCGAGGCGGCGGCCTCGAACAATCGGATCGCGCTGGATCAGCTTCTGATCGAACAACTTCCGGAGATCGTCAAGAGCGCGGCGGCCGGTTTGGCGCACGCTAATGTTACGGTCCTCAATGGCCCAGAGGGGGTCGGCGAAATCATCAATGGCATGGTTGGTCAGGGCCTGACTGTCTTCAATTCGTTGCAAAAGGCACTTTCCTCCGACAATGATCGAGCCGCGGACTAGAGTTACCGCGAGGGACGCGGCGACGAGGAGCAGGTGTTCAGGTGTCCATCGGGAAATTGGTGTCGTTCGACAGCTCTCGGGGGTTCGGTTTCATCCGTCCGGAAGACGGTGGGCCGGACGTGTTCGTCCATGTCAACGACATCGGACTGGATGAAGACGAGTTGCGGCAGGGGCGGGTCTTCGAATTCGACGTGACCGAAGGTGATCGGGGACCCAAGGCGGTCAATCTGGCGCTGGCCGCGGGTGCGAGCGCGCCCCCGCCGCCGGTGCGCACCCACAAGAGCAAGGAACGGGTGCACGGTCAGTTGAGTGCGGCCGAACATCGCCGGCTCATCACCGAACTGCTGCTGGACGCCTCACCCGCGCTCACCGCCGGGGAAATACTGACCATCCGCGATCGGCTGACCGCGTTCGCCGATCAGCACGGGTGGCTGGAAAGCTAGCGGTTCGGGCACAACAGACCGCTCACCCCGTACGATCTCGAGGGACCGCGACCGGTGATTTTTCACCGGTCGCACCGTCTACCTGGGTAGGACAACCCGAGGAGGTCGTGTGGAGCTGCCCGTCATGCCGCCGGTCAAACCGATGCTCGCCAAATCGGTCTCGGCCCTGCCGCGCGAATCCGGACTGCGCTACGAACCCAAATGGGATGGCTTCCGGTGCATCGTGTTCCGCGACGGGGACGAGATCGAACTGGGCTCGCGCAACGATCGCCCCTTGACCCGGTACTTCCCCGAACTGGTGGAACTGCTGGGCACGGTGCTGCCGGACAAGTGCGTGATCGACGGGGAGATCGTGATCGTCACCGAGCACGGCCTCGACTTCGACACCCTGCAACAGCGCCTGCACCCCGCGGCCTCTCGCGTGAACAAGCTCGCGGTCGAGACCCCGGCCAGTTTCGTGGCCTTCGATCTGCTCGCGCTCGGGGACCGGGATCTGACCGGTGAACCGTTCGCCGAACGCCGCGCCCTGCTGGAAACCCTGCTCGATTCGCGCGGACCCGACGCGGGCGCGACCCGCATCCACCTCACGCCCATGACCGATGATCCCGAGGTCGCCCAGGACTGGTTCACCCGGTTCGAGGGCGCGGGGTTCGACGGGGTCATGGTCAAGGCCGCGGATCTGGGCTACCTGCAGGACAAACGGGTGATGTTCAAGGTCAAACACGAACGCACCGCGGACTGCGTGGTCGCGGGATTTCGCTGGCACAAGGACGGCGAAGGGGTCGGCTCGCTGCTGCTGGGGTTGTTCGACGAGGACGGCAACCTGCATCACGTGGGCGTGGCCAGCTCCTTCACCGCCAAACGCCGCAAAGAACTCGTCACCGAACTCGCCCCGCTGCGCGAGAACGCGCTCGAGAATCATCCGTGGCGCGAATGGGCCGACGCGGCCGCCCAGGCCCGCGCGGACGGCAAGATGCCCGGCGGCGTGAGCCGCTGGACCGGGGGCAAGGACCTGTCGTGGGAGCCGCTGCGCCCGGAACTGGTCGCCGAGGTCCGCTACGAACACGTCATGGCGGGGCGGTTCCGCCACGGCGGGCGCCTGGCCCGCTTCCGCACCGATCGCACCCCGCGATCGTGCACCTACGCCCAGCTCGACGAGGTCGCCCCCGCCGAGCTGGCCGACATCTTCGATCAAGCCCGAGCGGCGAAAGGCACTGTGCGGTGAGCGATTCGGTCGAGATCGAGGTCGACGGGCGCACCGTCGCCATCTCCAACCCCGGCAAGATCTACTTCAGCAAGCGCGGGGAGACCAAGCTCGATCTGGTCAACTACTACCTCGCGGTCGCCGAACCCATCATGAACACCATCCGGGACCGCCCGGTGCTGCTCGAACGCTATCCCGACGGCGCGGGCGGCAAGTCCTGGTTCCAGAAACGCGTCCCGAAATCGGTGCCGTCCTGGCTGCAGACCACCGAGGTCTCCACCCCCAACGGCACGGTCAGCGACGCCCTGGTCGCCGCGGACATGGCGCACCTGCTGTGGGCGGTCAACCTGGGCTGCTTGGGATTTCACGTCTGGCCCACCCACGCCGACGCCCCCGCGGCGAGCACCGCACCGCCGGTGTACGACGCGGCCGGGGAACTGCTGCCCCCGACCGGGGTCACCGACGAGTTGCGCATCGACCTCGATCCCTCGCCCGGCATCTCCTTCGACGATCTGCGCGCCGCGGCCCAGCGCACCCGCGAGCTGTGCGGCGAACTCGGTATCGACGTGCGTATCAAGACATCCGGGTCGCGCGGGCTGCACCTGTACGCGTTGCTCGAACCGCGCTGGGACGGCTACCAGGTGCGCGCGGCCGCGGTCGCCCTGGCCCGCGAACTCGAACGCCGGCACCCCGACACCATCACCGCCCAGTGGTGGAAAGAAGAACGCGGCTCCCGGGTGTTCGTGGACTACAACCAGAACGCCCCGCACAAAACGGTGTTCGGCGCCTGGTGCGTGCGCCCGAAGGTCGGCGCCCAGGTCTCGACCCCGATCTCCTGGGACGCGCTGCCCGAGGTCACCAACGACGAGCTGACCATCGCCACGGTCCCCGCCCGCGTCGCCGAGTTCGGCGACCCCTGGTCCGACCGCACGCCCCAGGACCTGACTCCCCTGCTCGAGCTGTCCGACAAGGATTTGGCCGCGGGCCTCCAGGATGCTCCCTGGCCCCCGCAGTACCCGAAAATGCCGAACGAGCCCTCGCGGGTACAACCCTCACGGGCCCGCAAGGACGCCGACTAGCAGCAGAGTGGTCCGCGCGGCGCTCGCGCATGCCGGACTCCGCGTGCCGCAAGAACATCGATAAGCGTGCACGGCAGGCACATTCCGCACCGGCCGCCCACTTCATCGGCCGCGCTCGGACCCGGGTACGACCGAACGCGGCTGGTGGACGGTGACTGTTCGCCGTTGTGACCGGCACTCGGCGTGCGCCGCGGGACCGGCCCGCCGGGTAACTGCGCGGCCGCATTGTCGGCACAACCGCGCACGCCGCCCCCGCCGCGCCGGTCCCCGATGCACCATGGTGGGGTGAGCACCGAGCGCGTGAAGGTGCGCTGCGTCCTGGTGATCGGCGAGGGCGACAAAGCGATCGCCTACCTCGAAACCCCCTGGCACCCATCCTGGATGGCCATCCAATGGCCCGCCGCCCAGATAGCCGCCCAAGCCGACCTGCCCCGCAACGAGCTGCCCGGCCGCGAGTTCTGGGTGGAGGCCGCCCACGCCCCCGACAACACCCTGACCCTGACCGGCTTCCGCCTGGTCTTCGACCCCCGCCTCTAGCGAGCCCGGCCACCCCCACCCGGACATTCACTGCCGATCGGGCGGGGCGCACCTGATGCTCGGCTTACATCAATGGGGAGTCGATGTCGCTGACGAGCCAGCGCCCCCCAGACGTTCTCCACGGTCGCGCGGATGACGATGGCCTGTCGCTTCGGTTCGGGTTCGGCTGCGCGCGTGCGAATCTGGACGACATCGATCAGGACTGTCTGGTGCAGGAGATCGCCGCCGACCGAGCCGCAGTCGGCCGATTCGACCCACGCGCGCACCTGTCCGGACCGACCCGGCGCCGGTCTTCGTTCCGCACACCCCGTAACCGGGCGATACCGCGATGGTCCCGGTTCGAGCCGGGACCATCGGGTGTTGTCGCATCGAGTGCACGCCTGCGGTGCGTGCCCGAGATCAGCGCGCGCCGTGGACCTTCGGGAAGGACTCGCCGATCAGGGTGGTGAGGGTGTCGGCGAGCAGGTCGTGGACCTGGGGGCGGGTCAGGCTGCCGCGCACGATCCATTCGCGGCCCGCGGCTTTGACCAGACCGCCGTAACAGCGGACCAGGGCCTGGAGTTCGGCGCTGTGCAGCGAATCCTCGAGCCCGACCATCTGCACGACGCGAATCGCGGCGGCGTTGTCGGCCTCGTCCAGGATGCGCTGCACCTCGGGATCGTCGCCGATCCCCTCGAGGCCGGTGACCTTGACCCAGGTGGTGCCGTGTTCGCCGATGGTGTCCAGCAGCCATGCCACGCTGGCGTTCACGCGCTCGCGGGTGGTGCCGGTGGGCACCCCCATCTCGAGCGCGCGCGGCAGGGTCACCATGCGGCGCACGACCGCCAGGTACAGGTCGCGCTTGTTGCCGAAGTAATGGTTGATCAGCCCGCGGGCCACCCCGGCTCGCTGGGCGAGCTCGGCGGTGGACACCGCGGCGTACGGACGTTCGCCGAACATGTCGATCGCGCAGGACAGTATCTGCGCGCGGCGTTCGTCGGGCTCGAGCCGACGCCGCCGCGACGGGGCGTCGTCGGCGGTCACCGGGCCGGTACCGCCGGGCTTCGACGGTGCGTGACTGTCAGAGTGAGCGGGCAATGAGGTCCTTCATCACCTCGTTGGCGCCCGCGAGGATCCGCAGGATCCGGGCGCCGGTGTACAGCTGGGCAATCGGGTATTCGGTCATGTACCCGTAGCCGCCGAAGAACTGCAGGCAGCGATCCACCACATTACCGAGTTGATCGGTCAACCAGTACTTCGACATGGCGGCGGTGGGAATGTCCAGCTCACCGCGCAGGTGCTTGCTGATGCAGTCGTCCAGGAAAACCCGGCCCACCTTGGCGATGGTCGCGCACTCCGCGAGCTCGAAGCGGGTGTTCTGCATCGCGAACAGCGGCTTGCCGAACGCCTCGCGGCCCTTGGTGTACTCGATGGTCAATTCCACCGCGCGCTCGGTCATCGCCACCGCCATGATGGCCGTGACCAGGCGTTCCTGGGCCAGCATCTGCATCATCTGATAGAAGCCCTGGCCCTCGGCCGAGCCCAGCAGATTCGTGGCCGGCACCCGCAGCCCGTCGAAGAACAGCTCGGCGGTGTCCTGGCCCTTGCCGCCCATCTTGGACAGGATGCGCCCGCGCGTGAATCCGGGGGTGTCGTCCCCGACCTCGGCGAAGATCAGCGAGACCCCGGCCGCGCCCAGCGCCGGATCGGTCTTGACCGCCAGGATGATGCCGTCGCACAGCCACCCGTTGGAGATGAAGATCTTCGATCCGGTGATGACGTATTCGTCGCCCTCGCGCACCGCGCGGGTCTTGATCGCCTGCAGATCCGAACCGGTGCCCGGCTCGGTCATACCGATCGAGAGCACCATCTCACCGCTGGCCGCGCGCGGCAGCACCGAGCGCTTGAGCTCCTCGGAGCCGAACTCGTGGATGTAGGGCGCGATGATCGAGGAGTGCACCGGCATGCCCATGGCACCGTCGCCCTGCTGGCACTGGGCTTCGATGATGGCCGCCTCGTGCGCGAAAGTGCCACCGCCGCCGCCGTATTCGGCCGGGATCGCAGCGCACAGCAGGCCGAGTTCACCCGCGCGCCGGTAGAGCTCGCGGTCGGGATGGCCCTGCTCGATGAATTTGTCCTCGTGCGGGACCACCTCCTTCTCGAAGAAGGTTTTCGCGAGTCCGCGTACGGCCTCGACCTCGTCGTCGCTCCATGCCGGGCGTGCCATTGTCGTTCCTTCGTGTCCCGGGCGCGCACCACCGCGCCTCGTGGACAAGGGTGCACTGCTATTGGCATCGTGTCAACAAAGTGTCAACAGCCGGCCCCCGGCACTACCCCGCATCCCCCGCCCGTGACCGATTCACCTCGGCGAACGTGGTGAAGATCGGAACATCGGGATCGGCCTCGATCCCCTGCCTGCGCAAGAACCCATCGATCAACCCCCACACCAATTCCGTTGCCTGATCGATGAACTCATCGGTCTCACCCTGGGACGGCCGATCCGAATCGCGCAACCACAGATCGGTGATCGCCACCACCGCACCCACCAGCGCCCGCGACAGATAATCGATCCCCGAGGTCTCGAGCGGCACCGCCTCGGCCACCGACCGCGCCATCGCCGACAACCGCCCCGACGCCTCCCGCCCCAGATCCAGCTGCAACACCCCCGACTGCTGCAACACCGGCGCCTGCCCCAGATACCGGAACACATTGGGGTGCTCCAGGATTCCGTTCGCGTAATCGGTGAACACCCGCCGCAACGCCACCCGCGGCGGCGCCAGCATCAGCGTCATATCCGAACCCGCCGCCGAGAACGCGCGCTGCGACATCCGCGTGGCGATCTCGGTGAACAGATCACCCTTGTCCGCGAACTGGCGATACAGGCGCGGCTTGGTGATACCCGCCTCACGAGCGATGTCATCCATGCTCGGCCGGGGACCATCACGATCGATCACCCGAATCGCCGCGTTCACGATGTCATCGCGGGTCACCGCGGCCGTACCGGCAGATGTCCGAACCACCAGCGCAGTGTACATGTACCGACGGTACGACGGGCTCCCAGCGTTCACTCGCCCACCGAACCGTGCGACAACCCGACCATCGCGTGACCGAGGCCACAACCCCGATCAACCACCCGGCATTGCGCTCACCCAAAACGTACTGCCAGTATCGAAACTCGTACCGGCGGTACGCACGGCGACGAGTGGGCACCCCACCGGACACCGACCGCCCACCCGAGCAGCCGACCCCGAAAGCCCGCCATGCCCGAACCCGCACACACCCTCGCCACCACCCTGCAGGCACCCCTGCCCGAGGCCTTCGGCCAACTCACCGACACCGACCTCACCGAACTCGACCGCCTCCTCACCACCGCACTCACCCGGCGCGCCACCACCCTCGACACCGCCATCGCCAACTCCCTCGACTTCGTCCCGCGCCTCATGCGCCCCGCCGTCAAGAAAGCACTGGGCCTATGAGCGAACACCTCGCCGCCGTCGCCGAAACCACCAAACTCGCACGCCTGCTCGGCATCTCGGACCCCACCGACCTCGACTTCCTCGTCGACCTCCCACCCGCGGCCATCCGCCAATTCCGCGAACGCGCCACCGACCGCCTCTTCGACCGCGACGCCAAACGCCTCCACACCGTCGCCCAAGCAGCCAAACTCGTCCCCGTCAGCATCAGCGCCAAAGTCGCCGAACGCGCCTTCGGACCCGTCCTGTGCGCCGCCATCGCCGGCGCCGTCGAACCCACCCGCGCCATCGACATCGCCAAAACCCTCCCCCCGGCCTTCCTCGCCGCCGTCGCCGTCCAGATCGACCCCCGCCGCACCGCCGCCATCATCGCCGCCGTCCCACCCGCACTCGTCGAAAAAGTCGCCCGCGAACTCCTGGCCCACGGCGACCACATCACCATGGGCCGCTTCGTCCACGTCATCCCCGAACCCGCCCTGCGCGCCGCCGCACCCGTCATGAGCGACATCGACCTCCTGCGCATCGGCTTCCTACTCGAAGACAAAACCGCCATCGACAACGTCCTGCACATCGTCGCCGACCGCGTCCCCGGCATCATCCGCGCCGCCGCCGAACAACACATGTGGGCAGAAGGCATCGACCTGCTCGACTCCATCGCACCCCACAACCGCGCCTGGATCGGCGACACCGCCGCCGGACTCGGCGGACCCGTCCTTGACTCCCTCATCGCCGCCGTCGCCGACCTCGACGCTTGGGCCACCCTGTTGCCCATCACCAGCGCCATGAGCCACGACAGCCTGCGCCTGTTCGCCGAACGCCCCGCCGTCCACGCCGAACCCGTCCTCGCCGCCATCACCGACACCGCCCTCAACGCCGGACACTGGCTCGAACTCCTACCCCTCGCCGCCCATCTGCCCCCGGCCCAACTCGCCTTCGTCGCCGCCCGCGTCGCCGCCGAAACCGACGACCGCCTCGACCACCTCATCCGCCAAGCCGACACCGCCGGCCGCTGGGACGCCATGATCCCCGTCGCCCTCGCCATGACCGACTCCGAACGCCGCCGCCTCGCCGCCCTGCCCGTCATGGGGGACCCCGACGTCCTGCGCGCCATCATCACCAGCACCGCCGAACACCAACTATGGTCCCAGGCACTGCCTTTGGTGCACGCCCTACCCGACACCACCACCCCCACCCTCGCCCACTGCATCGGCGACCTCACCCCCGAACAACTCCTGGCAGCCGTACGCACCGCCGCCCAGAGCGACACCATCGACACCCTCGTCGACATCGCCCTCGCCCAGGAACCGCACGGGCGCGCCCGAGTCCTGGAACTCATCGACACCATGGACGACATCGAGGACTTCCTCACCGCCCTCACCGCCCACACCCCCGACGCGGTCTGGAACGCCTTCGCCCGCGTACGTGACGAAATCCCGGCCCGGCTCCGCACCCAACTCGCCGAACGCGCACGCGAACTCGACCACCCACACCACGCCACCGCACTCGAACCCGCAACCGCCACAACCCAATAGCACCCACCCACACCGCACCCCGCCGCGAAACCGGCGGGGTGCGCGCACGTTCGGCGCCCACACACCGAATGTGACCGGCGTCGCCACCACCCACCACCGGTCACGACCACCATCCCCGCGATGCGACAATGGAACCTCACCCGCAGCCCCCACGAAGGACCCCACCCGTACCGATGGCCGAGCACACCGCACTGGACCAGACACTCGAGAACACGGCCATCGACCCCGATGACCTGGCCATCTGCCTCCGGGTCCTCGAACACGCCGCCGAACTCGACAAAGACCACCCCGACTCGGTCACCGTCCAGCGCGCCGTCGGCCACATGTTCAAAAAACTCAAGCAGCGCCGCCGCACCGCCGCCCGCGACATCATCTCCACCGCCGACAAGGCCGTCATCGCCGCCACCGCCACCGGCTCCCCCAACCGCATCGACGACGAAACCGCCGGCATCCCCATCAGCGGCTCGGTCATCGACAGCGGCACCGCCGGCACCCTGCTGCGCGCCCGCCCCTGCTACATCTGCAAGCAGAAGTACACCCGCGTCGACGCCTTCTACCACCAGCTCTGCCCCGAATGCGCCGCCCGCAGCCACGCCAAACGCGACGCCCGCACCGACCTGTCCGGCAAACGCGCCCTGCTCACCGGCGGCCGCGCCAAGATCGGCATGTACATCGCCCTGCGCCTGCTGCGCGACGGCGCCCACACCACCGTCACCACCCGCTTCCCCAACGACGCCATCCGCCGCTTCACCGCCCAGCCCGACAGCGCCGACTGGCTGCACCGCCTGCGCATCGTCGGCATCGACCTGCGCGACCCCGCCCAGGTCGTCGCGCTCGCCGACGACGTCGCCGCCCAGGGCCCGCTGGACATCCTCATCAACAACGCCGCGCAGACCGTGCGCCGCTCCACCGGCTCCTACAGCGCCCTCGTCGAAGCCGAGAACGGCCCGCTGCCCGCGGGCGAGCTGCCCGACGTGATCAGCTTCGGCAAGACCATGCAGGCCCACCCGGCCTCCATCACCGCCTCGCTCACCCCGACCCTCACCGGCGCCGACATCACCGACCTCGCCCTCATCGCGGGATCGGCCACCCCCGAACGCATTTCGCAGGGCGTGGCCATCGACGCCGGCGGCCTGGTCCCCGACCTCGCCCACACCAACAGCTGGGTGCAGACCGTCGCCGAAGTCGACGCCACCGAACTCCTCGAAGTGCAGCTGTGCAACTCGGTCGCGCCGTTCATCCTCATCTCCCGCCTGCGCCCCGCCATGGCCGCGGCCGCCGGCCGCCGCAAGTACGTCGTGAACGTCTCCGCCATGGAAGGGGTGTTCGGCCGCGCGTACAAGGGCGCCGGCCACCCGCACACCAATATGGCCAAGGCCGCGCTGAACATGCTGACCCGCACCAGCGCCCGCGAGATGTTCGAGGCCGACAACATCCTGATGACCGCCGTCGACACCGGCTGGATCACCGACGAACGCCCGCACTACACCAAGATCCGCCTGGCCGAGGAAGGCTTCCACGCCCCCCTGGACCTGGTCGACGGCGCGGCCCGCGTGTACGACCCGATCGTGCGCGGCGAGGACGGCGACGACGTCTACGGCGTGTTCCTCAAGGACTACGAATCCTCCGCCTGGTAACCAACTTTCGGTGATCACGCCGCTCGCGCCCCGCCCCTCTTTTCAAGGCAGTCTTTAGACCTTGTGGGGTTTGGGGCGCTTTCCGCGTCTGAAAGTGAGATACATAGTTAGATGCGCATATTGACGTATAGGTATCTAATACCTGTCGCTGAGTCTCAGGCGACATTCACAACGCTTCGACCTGCACAGATGCACTTTTCCGAGAGCCCTGTTGAGCGGCGTCTACCCTTCCGTGCCACGAGCGATCACGCCTGTACGACCACTCCCCTACCCCGGTGTGGCCGGCGCGGGGTGTCGCAGGAGCATCCGAAGGAGCTGGTTTCGTTCCGCGCCAGCAGATTTGGATGCTCGGCGCGGGCACACTGCCCCTCCCCTCCGCGGGCAGATGACACGCTGGCAATACATCCATAAATGCGCATATCACAGTGTTGATATGCATGAGGACCGCACGTTGACGGCGCTTCTATCCTGGGATCATGTTCTTCCGGCTGCTGGCGGACGTGACCGCGGGCGTGCACTTCCTCTTCGTCGCCTACGTCGTGGTCGGCGGATTCATCGCGTGGCGGTGGCCGCGGACGATCTGGCTGCACCTGGCCGCGTTCGGCTGGGGTTTCAGCACAGTCCTGATCGGAATCGACTGCCCGCTCACCGATTTGGAGAACTGGTCCCGCAGACGGGCCGGCGAAGCGGGCCTGCCACCGAGCGGCTTCATCGACCACTACATCACCGGCGTGATCTACCCCGAGAGCGCCCTCGAACTGGTCCGGGCGCTGGTGGCCGTGGTTGTCGTCATTTCCTGGATCGGCCTCTGGCTCCGAACCTCGCGTCGCCGACACGGTGCGGCCAGTACGTAGCGGGCAACCGCAACGTCCGGTCTCGCATCGAGGCTTTGATCGGAGTTTCCTCCGATGCCAACATACGGGTGTGGTTGGATCGGCAAGACCGCCCAGGTCAACGCACTATTCCGTCAATTCTGCGGCATGTCTTGCGGGTTCAGTCCGGCGACGGACAGCCGGAACAGCCGCTGTGCCTTGGCGGCAGCGTCGGGGTGGTGCTCGGTGGCCAGGGCGATGCCGACTATCAGCGAAATCAGCTCCGAGACGGTGACATCCTCCGCTACGGTTCCTTCACCGATCGCTCTGCGCAGTAAAGGATTTCCTGCCTCTTCCAGCGCGACGGAACAGGCGTTGTGGTACGGGCCGGACTCGGTGTCGTCGTAGGACAGGGCGACCGCCAAGCCCCGGGCACGCACGCAGTAGGCGACGACCTCGGTCAGCCATTCCAGCAGCGCGGAACGGCCGTCACCGGCGCCGGTCAGGTCGTGGGCTCGGGCGCACAGCGCCTCGATTCGCTTGTGGGACACGGCTTCCAGTAGGGCCTGGCGGGTGGGGAAGTGCCGGCGCACGGTCGCCGAGCCGACCTCCGCGATCCGGGCGATCTGTTCGAGAGAAGCACTGGAGCCGTGGGCGGCGACCTGCTCCTCGGCAACGGCGAGGACGCGTTCATAGTTGCGGCGCGCGTCCGCACGCTTCTGCTCGAGCACGGCTTCACCTCTCCTGCTTGCTAAACGGCGGGGCCCGCCATATCGTACCCGAACATAAACGGCGGGGTCCGCCGTTTAGCATCCGAGTCATCGAGGAGCCCCATGCCGACAGATTCCGCACCCGTCCTGGTCACCGGCGCCACCGGCAAGCAGGGCGGCGCGACCGCCCGCGCCCTGATCGCCGCGGGCGCTCGCGTACGCGCGCTGGTGCGCGACCCGTCCACCTACCGAGCCAAGGCCGTCGAAGCGCTGGGCGCCGAACTGATCACGGGCGATCTACACGACCGCGACTCGGTCATCCGCGCCGCCGAGGGCGCACGTGCCGTGTTCTCCATACAGATGCCCGAATTCACCGATGGCGGCGTCGATGTCGACGGTGAGATAGCCCAGGCCGTGAATCTCATCGAGGGCGCGAAAACCGCCGGGGTACCCCAGTTCGTGCACACCTCGGTATCCGGGGCAGGCCAGCACACCGGGGCGCCCGGCTGGGCCGAGGGCCGGTGGGCGGCCATGGAACCGGTTCTGGGCGCCAAGGCGGCAATTCAGAACCACGTCCGCGCGGCCGAATTCCCGCAGTGGACGATTCTGAAGCCGGGTACGTTCATGGAGAACTTCCTGCCGTCGGCGGCGTACATGTTCCCACGCGGGATCGACGGCGGGTTGGTCAGCGTCATCGATCCCCGGACCCCGCTGTCGCTGGTCGCGGTGGACGATATCGGACGCGCGGCCACCGCGGCGATCACCGCACCACAGCGATTCCAGAACATCGAGCTGGAATTGGCCAGTGACTACCTGTCGATGACCGACATCGCCGAAATCCTGACGCGCACACTGGGAATACACCTGACCGCACCGGACATGACCGAGCAGCAGGCCGCGGCGGCGGGAATGGCCTTCGCCACCGCACACGAGTGGCTGAACGTCGTCGGCCAGCCTGCCCGCCCGCAGTACGCCACAGACCTCGGGATCCCGCTGACCACCTTCGCCGAGTGGGCACGGCAGCACATGCGAGCCGACGCTTGACCCAGAACCACCGCCATCGCGGACACCGAGCAAACCGACGGTAGCGGCCGGAGATCGCTCCCGTTGCGGCGCAGACCCATTCACGCCGGTGCGTAGGCAGAGGTGGCCCGTATCGCGCCCACATGATGGATCCGCCTGGCCGGCCCCGGATTTCGGAATGGATCGCACTAGAGACAGATCATCAGCGGTTCGCGAAAGAACACCGGCACAGACGATCTCGTAGTCGCGCACAGTCTTCGTCCACAGGACCAAACCGGTGTGCCCGGCAACACGAACCCCAGGGCAGACAACCCGAGTGCCACACCGATTCACCGCTGCTGCCGCGGTGGGCAATTCAGGCGGCGCGCTCCTGCGCTCGCTTCTGCTCACCTGCGTGGATACCGAAAGCTGTCCCGGCGTCCGCGCACACGGCTCTGACGTTCGTGGAGGAATACCAGTGAGAGTGCTGCATGATCACACATCCGTCGCCCCGAGTTCCAGCACCGCAGTCGCCGAGCCGGTGACCGGGGTCCCCGCCGTACAGCAGTCGGCCCGGACTACGGAGGAGGCAGTCGTGGCGACGCGCCTGATCACCGGGATCGCGGCGGGAAGTCGCGGTGACTTCACCGAGTTCTATCGCCTTACCAGTCGTCGCGTTCTCGGTCTCGCGCTGCGGATCTCGAACAACCACACCACCGCGGAGGAAGTGAGCCAGGACGTCTACGTGCAAGTCTGGGCACAGTCCGCGCGCTACGACCCCCGTATGGCCAGCCCCCTCGGATGGCTGTTGATGCTGACTCATCGTCGCGCGGTGGACCGCGTACGAGCCGACAGCGCACGCCTCGGACGCGACGTGCACTACGACCGGCTCAGCCGCGAACGCGCCCATGACCTGGTCGTCGAGTCGGTGTTCCGACGCGCTGATCGACGCGCCGTGCTGCGCGCACTGGACATGCTCACCGATCTGCAACGCCAAGCCGTCGTGCTCGCCTTCTTCGACGGACTCACCTACCTCGAGGTGGCCGAGCACCTCGGCAAGCCGCTCGCGACGGTGAAATCCCGCATCCGTGACGGGCTCGAGCGGCTGAGGCACCACCTGACGAGAACCGCCGTCTACGAGTGACCAATCCATGTCCGCGTCGGCTCCGATACCTTTTCGCCACCCGCGGATCGAGAACGGGGCCGCCATAACCGATCAGGGGCGATTGTCTTCGGCAATCGTGGCTACCAACCGCCTCGGCCGCGCTGTTCGATCCAGTGAAGTCGTCACACTCGTGTTTCATCGCGAATCGAGGAGAAGCCATGCGCACAAACCGATTGCGGGCTCTACGACATCTATCCGGGCGCACGGCCCGTCGCGTTCTCGTGCTCGGCAGCGCGATGGTGCTGCTGGGATCGGGGGCTTCCCACACCGCCGCATGGGCGGCGCCGACCGCGCCCGAGGATGATCCGTTCTACTCCACGCCCCGGGACATCGCGGACCGCTCGAACGGTACTGTCCTGCGCAATAGGGAAATCCGCATGTTCGGGCTGCCGCTGCGAGTATCGGCATGGCAATTGAACTACCGAACCACCGGTTCGGATGATCGTCCCGTGGCCTCCATAGCCACCGTATTGGTCTCGGCCACACCCTGGTCCGGGCCCGGCCCGCGCCCGCTGCTGTCCTATCAGGTGGCCGAGGACAGTTTGGGGGCTCGCTGCGCACCGTCGGTCGCGCTGCACCGCGGACCCGATTCAGCGGTCTCGAGCACCGTGATCGAGATGCCGTTCATCGTCGATGCCCTGCGCCAAGGGTGGGCTGTGATCATCCCGGACTATCAGGGCCCGGGCTCGCGGTTCTTGGATGGCGAGCACGCCGCGCGCGCGGTGCTCGACGGGATGCGCGCGGCCCGCAGCTTCGCACCCGCCGGGCTGAGCACGGACAGCAAGATCGGCGCGTGGGGCTACTCCGGTGGCGCGTTCGCCACCCTGTGGGCCGCGGAGCAACGGGGTCGATACGCACCGGAGCTGCCGATAGTCGGTGTCACCGCCGGCGGTGTTCCCATCGACATAGCGACCATCGCCCGCGATGCCGACGGCGGCGCGCGAGCCGGGCTGACGATGTTGATCGTTTTGGCACTGATGCGCAATGCCACCGGACCCGAGTTGGCCGCCCTGATGAACGAGCGCGGACGAGCGGTGATGGTCGCGGAGTCCGCCTCGTGTGGCACCGATCTCCTGGCTCGATACCTCGACGCCAAGATCGACGACTACGCGAAAACCCCGGGACTGCTCACCCATCAGGCGTTCCTAGCGGCCGCGCAGCGGCAGGAACTCGGTAACCAGACCCCTGACATCCCGCTCTACCTCTACCACAGCACCACCGACGAGGTCGTACCCGTCGCCGGGTTCGAGGCTCTTCTGCGCCGATACTGCAGTTCCAAATCCACTGTGGTCGAGCGTCATTCATCAGCGGACGGCCACAACGGCGCCGCGATGTCCGAGGCGGCAGGCGCTCTGGCCTTCCTGACCGACCGCTTCGAGGGAACGCCACTCACGCCCGGATGTGACCGGGCCTGACCCTGCTCGCAAGTCCTACGTCGCCAATCCGACTCCTGGCGACGACATACCGGACCGCTGCGCGATGACCATCCCGACCGACCAGGGACTCCCGGTGCTTTGCGGTCACTGCATCGACAATCCCACCGGGTGCTCCCAGTCCGCATCGCACATCCACACCCACAACGCGTATCCGCGACCGATGACGATGCCCGTCGGGTCGCGCTCCGCCGGGGTGTGCGCGCCCACCGGATGCCACAGCTCGTCGCCGTCCCATTCGGCTCCATGGACCTTGAGCAGCAAGGTCATCGACGAGCCGCAGTCCTCGCACCGCATCGGCTGGGGATCGGTCAGAGTCCACGACGCGTAGCCGCCGACCTTCCACCCGGTCGTGATCGACCGGCCCCACCCGTACCGCCGACCGGTGCGTTCTTCCCAGACCGCGACGCGGGCGGCGAGGTCCCCGGGCAGCAGGGCGTGGTATTCGTACTCGGTGATCTGTTCCGGCGACACCGTGCACGCGGCGGGCACGTACAGGTCGTTGCCGACCCACGACGGGGACGGTGGTGTCCGCAGCACGTTCGTGACCTCGCCGGAGCGCCGCCAGCGCACCGTCACCGCCGGTGTCCACAGCGGGTCGTGGTCGACCGGGCACCACAGGACCTGCAGCAGGTCGGTGCCTTCGGGGCCGAGATAGTCCGCTGTGTCGCGCCGGTACAGCTGCGCCACCGGGATCAGTGGCACCGGATCGGTATCGATTGTCCCGGCGCCGGGGCCCTCGAACTCGATCCAGGACCGATGGTCGTCGGTACACACCGGCCACTCCTCGGTGGCGGGCCACAGCAGCGGACCACCCACCGAGCTGTCCCCGATCCCGGGCGTCCCGCGGCGAGGGTGCAGGCGGGTGGCGGTACGCCGGTACGCGGCGAGTTCGGGCAGATCGTCGGTGATGCCGTCGAGATGCTGCGGGGTGATGGGCACACCGTGACCGTAGCGGGCGGGCACGACAGTGGGTACGGCACAAGCCTTCCCGGGGCAGTGTGCGGCCGACCCGGTCACCACTTGCGGCGCACTATGGCCGAGTCGCGGCGACCTCACCTGCGGACCGGCCGATAGCCGTCCCCACTCCCCCGTCGACGGCGGCCCGCGGGGACGGTGTTCGGTGATGATCGGTTTGTCCCATCGATGTCCCCGTTGATGCCCCGGCGATCCCTGGTCCGTTGTACCGGTGCGGTCGTGGACCAATCGATCGGGGGTGGCAAGACGAAGTGAGGGTTGGAGCCCGGCGGGCGCGTGGAAACGCCACAGGGTTCCGGGTAAGGGAAGGCCTGCCGGTTGGTGCGCAATGAGCCAGTGCATCACCCGGCAGGCCGGACGGTCGCCGGAGCGGCACATCTCGACGCTGCAGTGCGTGCCGTTCCGGTCGAGAGGCGACATTCCGCATCCCCCGATGCCATCCTGCAGCGGATGTGGCCTCCTGTCCCGTCCGCCCCGGGTCCAGCCTGTTTCTCGGACCAGGGTGTGGAGTCGGGACGGCCGGCCCGGACCTCGTCCCGATGGGATACGAGGTCCGGGCCGTGCGGGCTCCGATCATCGCCCGCGTTCGGCCTCAGTTCCAGACTCTTGCCCGCGATCGGCGGGGGCTGGGCCGCCGAACCCGGACAGCGTCGGTACCTTGCCGCGAGCCCACACCCGCGGCGCGTCGCCGACCACGGTGGATATCGACACGCCGCTGTGCCTCACGACACATCTGCCCGCGTCGGGTATGACTGAGGTCGACCCGAGTTGCCGCCGATGTGCCGGTACGACGTCGAGGGTTGTCGCCGCTCGGTACGAGCGACAACGGGCAACGCGGTCAGGACCGAGGGTGAGTCGATGAGTGACAGCAGGACACTGCGGGCGTGGTGGCACGACGCGGTCGACTACGACTGGCTGGTACGCACCCTGGGGGCCCGATCCGCCCTCACCCCTCTCAAAATCTTGATCGGCACCACCGGCGCCGCGATCGCGGTCATGGGCGCGGTGATCGCGGGCACGCCGGTGGGGCCGCCCGGGCATCCCGGCATCGCCTCGTCGGTCGGAGTGGTGGCGGGGACCGCGTGGGCGTTGCGCTGGTGGCTGCTGCCGTGGCCGAGCAGGATCGAGTCGCTCGTGCTGATCGGTTGCGCCGATGTGCTTTTCACGATCGAGTTCCTGCAGGTGCCCAACCGATTGTTCGGGGCGACGGGAACGGTGCTGCTCGTGGTCACCGGTAGCTACCTGTGCGTCTTTCACGGCGCCCCGGCCCTGCTCGCGCATTCGGCGTGGTCGGTGCTGTCGGTGACGGTCTTCTCGGTGCGGATAGCCACCGGCGGCGAGGACGTCCGCCTGGCCGTCGCGATCGCGCTGCTGCTGCTCGCGGCGATCACCGCGCTGCCGGCGTTCAAGATCCTGTACTGGCTGCTGCGCATCGAGTCGCTGGCGGACCCGCTGACCGAACTGCTGAACAGGCGGGGCCTGGAGACGCGGCTGCCGCCGCTGGTCGAGCGCAATCCCGCGGTCTGTGTCCTGTATTTCGATCTCGATCGATTCAAGAACGTCAATGACACCTGGGGGCACGGCATCGGCGACCGGGTCCTGGTGCGCACCGCGCGGCGGCTTCGAGAGGCCGCCGGCGACGAGGCGGTCGTGGCGCGCACGGGCGGCGAGGAATTCGTGGTCGCCATTCCGATCGCCGCGGCCGCCGCACGCGCAGAAGCCGACCGGCTGCGTCAGGTCGTCGCCGAACCGGGCGACACCACGGTTCCGGTCACCGCCAGTGTCGGCGCGGCGCTCTTCGACTCCACGACCTGCCCCGGATGTCCGCGCCCGACGGCCGACCGGCTGCTGCAGTCGGCCGATGCCGCGATGTACCGGGCCAAGCAAGCCGGCGGGAATCTGGTTGTGGTCGACGAACTCATGCCGCCGCGCCACCACCACGGCACGAACCCGGCCCAACCACGCTAGGCCCGCTGCGTCGCGACCGCCGAACTCACCGCCGACCGTGTGCGCACCCGGCCCGAGTCACCCTCTGCCACACACGCTCCCGAACCCTCGTCTCAGCCGGCGGCGGAAGTCAGACGGTCGGTGAGGGTTTTCGCGACCGCCGGGGTCTGCTCGGGCAGGTCCAGGTAGAAGTGGGCGCCGGGGAACGTCACCAGGTCGAAGGACGCGGTGGTGTAGTTCGCCCACTCCCCCGCCTGCTCGACCGTGACGGTGGGGTCCGCGGTGCTGACCAGGGTGGTGATCGGGCAGTTCAGTCGGTCTCCGGGCTCGTGGCGATAGGTTTCGATCGCCGTGTAGTCGGCACGGACCGCGGGCAGGACGAGTTCGGCCAGTCCGGGTTCATCGCGCAGGATCCGGACCGAGGCGGGGTCGTTGGCCAGGCGTTCGAGCACACCGATCAGGTCCGAATCGGTGCCGCGGTGCACCCGCCCGGACTCCTCGTAAGCCGGTGCGGGGCGGCCGGATACGAACAGGTGCGCGGGGGTGCGGCCCGCGGCGGCGAGGCGGCGGGCCGTTTCGTAGGCGAGGGTCGCGCCCATGCTGTGGCCGAACAGGGCGAGGCGAGTGGTGGCGGGCCAGCGCAGCAGATCCTGGGTTATCGCGGCGGCCAGGTCGGTCAGGACCGAGACCGGTTGGTCGGCGTAGCGCTCCTGGCGTCCGGGGTACTGGACAGCGAATACCGTTGTGCCGGGGCCGATCAGCGAGGCCAGTGCGCGGTACGCGGTGACCGATCCGCCGCCGGGCGGGAAGCACACCAGGACGGTGTCGGCGGCCGCGCCGGGCCGCAGCTCCCGCAGCCAGGGCGTGCCGGTGAGATGTGCCACCACGGCGGGTTCTCCTTCGAGTATTAGTGTCGATTTTCGTGACTACCTACGCAGCCCTGGTCCGAGAGTACGAGTCCGCGGCGGGGGTGCCGGAGTCGAGTATGCCCGCCGTTGACCCCGGCGCGAATCTGGCTGCGACACTACCGGTCTGGGCGCTGTCGGGGGGTGCGGTGGCGAGCTGGGCCGCCGCGGCCGACCGCCGCCGGATCGCGCTCGGGCTGACACCGCTGCACAGCCGCCTCGACCCGGCGCGGGTGGCCGCCGCGTTTCAGAGCGACAAGCTGTTCCGCGCCGGCGGCGCGCCGGTGAACGCGTTCGCAGAATTCTCGGGCTTCTTCGAGAGTGCGAATGGCTGGTTGCGAACGCACGCCAATTATCCGCACCACCGGGCCGCACTCCTGCGGGGACTGGACCTGCCCGATACAGCGGACCGGGCGGCCCTCGTCGCACGTATCGGGTCGCTGTCCGCGGCCGTTATCGAGGACCGCGCCGCCGAATTGGGCGCCATCGCGGTGCGGGTACGCACCGAGGACGAATGGGCCGCCACCGCACCGGGTCGCGCGGCCGCCGCGGGCCCACTGGTCGCGACGACCCGTCGTGATGATCTTGGCAATATCGAATCCGTCGCTGCCGCAACGCAAATGCTTCCGTTGCTCGGTGTCCGCGTGCTCGATCTGACCCGTGTCATCGCAGGTCCGGTCGCCACGCGCGCGCTCGCGCTGCTGGGCGCGGAGGTCCTGCGGGTGGATCCGCCGCACCTCCCCGAGATCGAGTGGCAGTTTCTGGACACCTGCCAGGGAAAGCGTTCCACGCTGGTCGATTTGCGCACCCGGCGGCCCGAATTACAAGAATTGCTGAGCAATGCGGATGTATTGATTACAGGTTACCGACCGGGCGCTTTGAAACGAGCCGGGTTGGACGCGAGCGAAATTCGCCCGGGAATTGTGCACGGCCGGGTTTCGGCGTGGGGCGAGGACGGCCCGTGGGGTGATCGGCGCGGTTTCGACAGTATTGTGCAAGCCGCGTCCGGAATATCACTTATCGAAGGCGCACAGCGCAATTCCGCCGGCGCGCACGCACCGGGGGCCCTCCCCGCGCAGGCCCTCGATCACGCCAGCGGGTATCTGCTGGCCGCCGGGGTGCTGGACGCACTCACCGCGCGCCGGGGCGACGGGCACGGCCGTGACGTGCGAGTTGCGCTGGCCCGGACCGGTTCCTGGCTGCTGTCGGCCCCGGGACGCACACCCGATCACCCGCCCGCCGAACCGCCCTCGGCGGCCTGCACCTCCACTCACCACGGCATAACCACGGCGACCCCGGCGCTGGCCGAGTATCCGGACCATCCGTGGCCTGCTTCGCAATATGGCACACACGCCCCGACCTGGACACTCCGACCGGCCGGTTTCCATCCCTGAAAGAGTGTTCGGCACAGCTGCACGCACACCCGCAAACACATCGGCGAATCGTGCGAATTCCCTTCGTGCACCGGCTATTTCTCCCGTTAATAAATGAGATGCTGAAACCGACATCGTGATTGTCGGCCCCCTGCCGGCAAGCGAATGGAGGACGTCATCGTGGACACACCGGCCCCCCTGTTGACTGCTGCGGCGGCAAACCCCACCGGAAAGGTGGGGCGCCGCGAGTGGACGGGATTGGCGGTGCTCGCCCTCGCGTGTCTGGTGTATTCGATGGATCTCACGGTCCTGCACCTGGCCGTGCCCCAGATCAGCGCCGAGCTCAGACCCACGAGCTCCCAATTACTCTGGATAATCGACGTTTACGGCTTTCTGGTCGCGGGCCTGCTGTTGACCATGGGCACCATCGGCGACCGGATAGGCCGCAGGCGACTACTCATGGCCGGGGCGGCGGCCTTCGCGGCGGTGTCGATCATCGCCGCGTTCGCCCCCTCGGCCCCGGTCCTGATCGCCTGCCGCGCCCTGCTCGGCGTCGCCGGGGCAACCCTCGCGCCGTCCACACTCTCGTTGATATTCACCATGTTTCGCGATCCGGCGCAGCGGTCGATAGCGGTCGGGGTCTGGGTGGGCTCGTTCTCGGTGGGCGGTTCCATCGGCCCGCTGGCGGGCGGGATCATGCTCGAGCACTTCTGGTGGGGAGCGGTCTTCCTGCTCGCGGTTCCGGTCATGGTGATGCTGCTGATTCTCGCGCCGCGGGTGCTGCCGGAGTACCGCGATCCCCATGCCGGGCGACTGGATCTGCTCAGCGCCGTGCTGTGCACGAGCGCGATCCTGCTGGTGGTGTTCGGCATGAAGAAGCTCGCCCAGGACGGCCCGGTGCCCTCCGCGGTCGGCGCGATGGCGGCCGGGCTGCTGGTCGGCGGGATCTTCGTGCGCCGCCAGCTCACCTCGGCCGAACCCATGCTCGATCTGCGCCTGTTCCGGCACAGCAGCTTCCGCACCGCGTTGACGATCAACATGGTCGCGATCTTCGCGGCGTTCGGATACTTCCTGTTCGTCGGCCAGTACTTCCAGCTGGTGCTGGGCATGTCGCCGTTGCAGGCCGGAATCGCCACCATCCCGGCGGGTTTGGGCTTCATGATCGGCTCGCAGCTGGGCCCGCGCCTGAGCCGGTTCATCCGGCCCGCCTACATGATCGGCGGCGGCATGGCCATGGCGGCGACCGGGTTGCTGCTGCTGACCAGGATCACCCTCGAGGGCGGGGTGACGATCACCGTGATCGCCTCGCTACTGGTCTCGTTCGGGCTCGCACCGGTCTTCGGCATCACGACCGAGCTGACCGTGGGCACCGCGCCGCCCGAACAGTCCGGGGCGGCCTCGGGGCTGGCCGAGACCGGCGCCGAATTCGGCGGGGCCCTGGGTATCTCGATGCTCGGCAGTCTGAGCATCGCCATCTATCGCGGGCAGTTGAGCGACACCCTGCCGTACGGCCTGCGCGACGATGACGCCCGCGCCGCGCGCGACACCCTCGGAGCCGCCATGGAAGTCGCGAACGCGCTGCCCGGCAAACTGGGGACCGCGGTAGCCGATGCCGCGAAACAGGCGTTTCTGACCGGGATGCACCTGACTTCCGCCATCGCGGCGGCCGCGGCCCTGGTGCTGGCGGTCATCGCGCTCGTTCGCCTGCGTCACATCGAGGCAGGCGAGCTGGCCACCGACCCGCACGCGCCGGCCTCACCTGCTCCCCAGTGCCTCGATGGCTCGCACGAGGTCGTCGCCGTCGAAAAGGTCCCCGCCGGGCGCGATGAGTGATTGCAGGGACATCCCCTGAAAGAGCAGGAACAGCATTTTCGCGACGGCGGCCGCCTGATCCGGTGACAGGTCCGGATGGGTGTCGCGCAGCAGCTCGGCCATCTCACCGAGCGCGCGCCCGGTCGCCTCGTTCATGAAGGCCTGCGACTCCGGATTGCGGGCGATGCGCAGCCCGTTCTCGAGGCTCAGCAGCAGCGCCTGCTGATTGCCGCGCAGGATGTCCAGGAAGCCGTCCCAGGTGCCGGCCACGGACTCCCCCGCCGATCGCCCCTGCCCCGCGCGCTTGATCACCGCGTCCATCTCGTCGCCGATGGCCGCGCCGACGCCCTCGGTCAGCGCCTCGGTCACGAGCTGATCCTTGGACCCGAAGTGATAGCCGATGGCGGCCAGGCTCACCCCGGCCGCCTTGGCGATGTCACGAGCGGTCACCTTGGCCAGTCCGTGGTCGAGGATGGCCTGTCGCGCGCCCGATAAGAGGTCTTCCCGGTTTCCCATAGCCGCAGGTTACCAGCGTCTTAGACATTTGTTCTAGACAGGCGTGCCACCCGTCTGTTAGACATATGTCTTAGACAAACGTTTCACAGCACACAGGGAGTCACCATGACCGCCAGCACCACCCCCCGCATCCTCGTCGCCGGCGGCGGCATCGCCGGCAATGCCGTTGCGCTGCAACTGCTTCGCGCCGGAATCGCGGTCACCGTCGTGGAACGCGCCACCGCTCCCCGGCCCGGCGGCCAGGCCGTCGACCTGCGCGGGCCCAGCCGGGAGGTGGCCGAGCGCATGGGGCTGACCGAGGGGATTCGCAAGCATCTGCTGCACGAGAAGGGCATGGTCGTGGTCGACCGCGACGGCAACCAGAAGTACCGCATGCCGATGGACATGTTCGACGGCAAGGGCCCGGTCGCCGACATCGAGATCAGCCGCGGCGATCTGAACGGGGTGCTGCTCACCGAACTGGCCGGGGTCGCAGGTGAACTCGACTACCGCTACGGCGACTGGATCGAGGCGCTGGACCAGGACGCCGACGGGGTGGATGTCACCTTCGCCTCCGGAGCTGTCGAACGCTACGAGCTGGTCATCGGAGCGGACGGCGTGCACTCGAAGACACGTGCGCTGGCCTTCGGCCCGGAGGAGCAGTTCACCACCTACCTCGGCGGCTACATGTCCTTCTACACCATCGCCACTCCCCCGCAGGCCGAACCGGATTGGATGACCACCCGTGTGGTGCCGCGCGCCTCGATCGGAGTGCGCCCGGACTCCGACCCGGCCACGTCCAAGGCCATCATCACCCTGCGCACCGACGCCGATCCGGCCCTGCGGCGCGACATTCCGGCCCAGCAGCGACTGGTGCGGGAGATGCTCGCCGAGGCGGGCTGGCTCGCACCGGAGATCCTGGCGCAGCTGTCCACCGCGACCGACTTCTACTTCGACGAGCTGGTGCGCGTGGATATGCCCACCCTGTCGGCGGGACGGGTGACGCTGCTGGGCGATTCGGGCTTCTGCGGCTCGCCCATGACCGGCATGGGCACGGCCATGGCCGTGGTTGGCGCGTACATCCTGGCCGGCGAACTCGCCGCCACCCCGGGTGATGTCGCCGGAGCGCTCGCCCGCTACGAGGCCGCGATCACGCCATTCCTGGACAAGGCCAAGGAGATTCCGGGCGGCGGCATCCAGATGATGGTGCCCAAGACCAAGCTGGGACTGGCCGCCGCGCAGCGGGTCGGCAAACTGCTCACCACCAAGGTGATGAAGCCGGTCATGATGAAGATGCTCGAGACCACCGACGACTACACCCTGCCGAGCTACTGACCGGCGACGGCTAGGCTCGCCTGGTGCGGCAGAAGATCATCATGGACGTCGACACCGGCATCGACGACTCACTGGCCCTGCTCTACCTGCTGGCCTCCCCCGAGGCCGAGATCATCGGCATCGCCGCCACCGCGGGCAACGTGCCGGCGAAACAGGTGGCGGCCAACAACCTGGCGTGGCTCGAGGTGTGCCGCGCCCCGGAGATCGAGGTCGCGCTCGGAGCGGCCGAACCGCTGGCGATCCCGTTGCGCACCACCGAGGACACGCACGGGCCGCAGGGCATCGGGTACGCCGAGCTCCCCACGTCGACCCGGTCGGTGTCCGAGCGCGACGCCGCGCGACTCTGGGTCGATCTGGTCCGGGCCCATCCGGGCGAGATCGTGGGACTCTGCACCGGCCCGCTCACCAATCTCGCACTGGCCCTGCGGATCGAACCCGAACTGCCGCGGCTGCTGCACCGGCTGGTGATCATGGGCGGGGCGTTCAACCACCCGGGCAACACCACCCCGACCAACGAGTGGAACGTGCACGTGGATCCGGAGGCGGCCAAGGAGGTCTTCGACGCCTTCTCCGCCGCGCCCGCGGATCGGCGGCCCCTGGTCTGCGCGCTGGACATCACCGAGACGATCGAGATGAAGCCCGAACATCTTGCGCTGCTTGCCGAACGGGCGCACAGCGTGCCGGTGGAGCTGGTGTCCGAGGCGGACGGGCCGGGGGTGCGTTCGGCGGCGAGCAATCCCATCGTGCGGTACTGCGTCGACGCGGTGCGGTTCTACTTCGACTTCCACCGGCTGTACGACCAGGGGTATCTCGCGCACATGCACGATCCCTTCGCCGCCGCGGTCGCACTGGACCCGAGCCTGGCCCGCGCCCGGCCGGCCACGGTAGACGTCGAACTCACCGGGACCATCACCCGGGCGACCACCGTCGCGGACTGGGCGGGCATGTGGGGTCGAGAACCCAACGCGGACATCGTGATCGGCACGGATCCGAAGGAATTCTTCGAACGGCTCATCGGCCGGGTGGGCGATTTCGCGCGCACGGTGTACCCGGAAGGCGCGGCATGAGCGGCGATCTCGACTACGTCACCGGCTTCCGCACGGGGCTCGGCCTGGACGCGCTGATCGACATCCACACCCACTTCATGCCCGAGCGGGTGCTGGACAAGGTGTGGGGCTACTTCGATTCGGCCGGACCGCTGGTGGGGCGGCAGTGGCCGATCACCTATCGCACCGATGAGCAGGAGCGACTGCGCACGCTGCGCGGGTTCGGGGTTCGGGCCTTCACCTCACTGGTGTATCCGCACAAGCCCGAGATGGCGGCCTGGCTCAACGCGTGGGCGGCCGATTTCGCGGCCCGCACGCCGGACTGCCTGCACACCGCGACCTTCTATCCCGAGCCCGGGGCGGCCGGGTACGTGGCCGAGGCCCTGGCCGCCGGGGCGCGAATCTTCAAGGTGCACATCCAGGTCGGGCACTTCCATCCCGGCGATCCGCTGCTCACCGAGGTCTGGGGGTTGATCCAGGAGGCCGGCGTACCGGTGCTGATCCACTGCGGATCCGGGCCCGCCGCGGGGCGATTCACCGGCCCGGAGCCGATCGCCGAGCTGCTGGCGCGCTTTCCGCGCCTGCGGCTGATCATCGCGCACATGGGCGCGCCCGAGTACACGGAGTTCCTCGACATCGCCAAGGCGCACGACGGGGTCCTGCTGGACACCACCATGAATTTCACCGATTTCTTCGAGTCGCAGGATCCGTTCCCGGTCGCCGAGCGCGGCCGGCTGCGGTTCTTCGGCGACCGCATCCTGTTCGGCAGCGACTTTCCCAACATTCCGTACTCGTACGGGCACGCGCTGTACGCTCTGGAACGCCTCGATCTGGGCGCGGACTGGCTGCGCCAGGTCTGTCACGACAACGCCGCGCGGGTATTCGGTATCGAATAAAGGACTTTGGGCCATCCCCAGCGACGCTCGCGCGCGCTAGGTTGAGCAGAGCACCCCCTAGTGATGGGACGGCCATGATCAATGTCTTCCTCGTCGACGACCACGAGATCGTGCGTCGCGGGCTGATCGATCTCCTCGAGGGTGATCCCGAACTGAAGGTGGTCGGCGAAGCCGGCGACGTGGCGCAGGCCCTGGCTCGGATTCCGGCGCTGCGCCCGGATGTGGCGGTGCTCGACGTGCGCCTGCCCGACGGCAACGGCATCGAGCTGTGCCGCGAACTGCTCGACAAGCTCGACGATCTGCGCTGCCTGATCCTGACCTCGTTCACCGACGAGCAGGCCATGATGGACGCGATTCTGGCCGGGGCCAGCGGATACGTGGTCAAGGACATCAAGGGGATGGAGTTGGCCCGGGCGATCAAGGAGGTCGGGGCCGGGCGATCGCTGCTGGACAATCGCGCGGCCGCGGCGTTGATGGAACGGCTGCGCCGCAGCACCGAGCCGGACGGGCCCCTGGCCGGATTGACCGACCAGGAACGCCGTCTGCTGGATCTGCTCGGCGACGGGCTGACCAATCGGCAGATCGCCGAGCGGATGTTCCTGGCCGAGAAGACCGTCAAGAACTACGTCTCGCGACTGCTGGCCAAGCTCGGCATGGAACGCCGCACCCAGGCCGCCGTGCTCGCCTCGAAGCTGCGCACCGCGCGGACCGAGTGAGCCTCGCGCCTACTTGCGCAGCGACATCGGCGGCAGTATGCCCCACCTACTCATGTACATGAACATAATGTTCATCACTCGGGTCATGTCACACCCTGGCACAGCTGCCCACCCCCTTGAATATCACTCACCCGCAGCGCCTTTCGCGCCCGGAGCGACATCATCGCACGCCCGGCGGCGTCCGGCACAATGAACCTGAACAACTGACCGGTCTACTCCGGAAGTCCTCCGCCGGAAGCACTTTCGGCGCGGAAGGCCGTGAGCGCGGTGGGCAGGGTCGGGTACAGCCGCTCGCGTCCGATGCGGTCGGTCAGACCCGAGGCGTCCAGGGCTTCCCGCAGGTCGCGCTTCACCCGTGCCATGGCGAAAACCACGCCGCGGTCCGCCAATTCGGCGCGCAGCTGATCGACCGCGTCCAGGGCGGTCAGGTCGACCTCCACATTGGCCTCGGCGTTGAGCACGAACCAGCGGACCGGAGCGGTCGGCGTCGCCGAATGCTCGACCGCCGCCAGGGCGCGCCGGCGGAAGTCCTCGGCGTTGGCGAAGCACAGCGGCGCGTCGTAGCGGTAGACGACAAGGCCCGGAACGGGTTCGGCGTCGTCGTAGTCGTCGATGTCGTGCATGCCGGCCAGGCCCGGGACGAAGCCGAGGATCGCGTCGTGGCCGCGCGCGACGCGGCGCAGCAGGTCCAGGATCGACAGGGCGATCGCGATCAGCACGCCGTTGAGCACGCCCAGCACCAGCACCGCGGCGGTGGTGCTCACCGCAAGCAACAGTTCGCTGCGCCGGAAGCGGGCGATACGCCGGAATTCGGGGACATCTATCAGGCGCAGCGCGGCGTAGACGACCAGCGCGCCCAGGGCCGCGGTCGGGAAGGCCGCCAGGATGTCGCGCGCGCCGAACAGCACGACCACCACGGCGAGCAGGGTGACCAGCGAGTAGAGCTGGGTGCGCGCGCCGGCGGCGTCGGCGATCGTGGTGCGGCTGCCGCTGCAGCTGACCGGAAAGCCCTGCGACAGCCCGGCCGCCAGATTGGTCGCGCCGAGGGCACCGAGTTCGCGGTTGGCGTCGATTCGTTCGCCGTGCCGGGCCGCGAAAGCGCGTGCGGTGAGCGCGTTGTCGGAGAAGCCGACCAGTGCGATTCCGAGCGCGGGCAGCAGCAATACCGCCACATCGGCGAGCGGCACCGATGGAATACCCGGGATGGGCAGCCCCGCCGGAACCGACCCGATGACATCGATCCCGTTGTCGCGTAACGAGAACACGGCAACCACCGCGGTCGCGAGCAGCACGACCAGCAGCGGCCCCGGCACTTTCGGCAGCCAGTGCGACAGCGCCAGCAGCGCCGCGAGCACGCAGGCCGCGAAAATCGTAGTGGGCCAGTGCAGGTCGCCGAGGTTGGACGCGAACGAGACCACCTGTGCGGGAATGGTTTCCCCATCGACCGGCACTTCGGTGACCCGGCCGAGCTGACCCGCGATCATGATCCCGGCGGTGCCCGCGAGATAGCCCACCAGCACCGGCTTGGACAGCAGTTCGGCCAGCACGCCGAGGCGGGCGAACGCCCCGAGCACGCAGATGACGCCGACCAGCAGAGCCAGCACGGCGGCCAGCGCCGCGTAGCGGCCGGGATCCCCGGCGGCCAGCGGGGCCAGGGCCACAGCGGTCATCAGGGCGGTGGTGGACTCCGGACCCACGGACAGGCGGCGGGACGTGCCCAGCAGCACGTAGACGGTGAGCGGGCCGAGAACGGCCCAGAGCCCGGCGACCGCGGGCAGCCCGGCGAGGGTCGCGTAGGCCATGACCTGCGGCACCAGATAGGCCGCGACGGTGACACCGGCAAGGATGTCCGAGCGCAGCCAAACCGGCCGGTAGCCGCGGAACTGCGCGAGCCCGGGTAGCAGGCGGACCAGACCATCGCTCATGGGAAATCGACATTACCGCCGCCGCGGCACACTCGCCTCGTGGACGGACGTGCGCGGCACCGGCCGCGACGGTGGGTGATCGCGGCGACCGTGACGAGTCGACGCTGGTCGAGACTTGGTCTGCCGCGCTCAGATTCCGGCGTGCGCGGCTTCCTGGGCGGCCTGCCCCTCGGCCACGTCGGCCGGTGTGAAGCGCATGAACAGCACCGCGATGCCCGCCAGCAGGGCGATGACGGCGCAGCTCACGAACGCGACGCCGTACCCGCTCGCGAGCGCCGCGGATTGCAGTGCGGTCAGCGGGGCGGCGGGGTCGGTGACGCCGCCCTCGGCCTGGATTCGAGAGGTGACCAGTGCGCCGACCGCGACGAGTCCGAGCGCTCCGCCGAGGTTCGGCACCACCTGTGCCAGCGCGGTGAGCGGGCCGATCTCCGATTCGCCGACGCCCGCGATGATCGACAGGGTCAGCGGAATGGTGGCGAAGCCGAACCCGAAACCGATGACGAGCACCGGGATCGCGACGGCCGGGAAATAGGCGGGCTGCTGCCCGACTATCCGGGCGGCATAGAGGCAGCCCGCCAGAATGATCACGCCGCCGCCCACGACCAGCCAGCGTGGCTGCACCCGCAGCGCCAGTCGCGCGGAGACCGTCGCGGCGATGGCGAGGCCGAAAGCGAAGGGAATTACCGCCATTCCGGCCTGCAAGGGCGAATAGCTCAGCACGCCCTGCAGATACAGGGAGATGAACACCGCCAGGCACATCATGATCGCGCCCGCGAAGGCCATGGCGGTCAGCGCCGCGACGCGACTGGAATTGCGGAACAGGGCGAAGGGCAGCAGCGGGTTGGCTGCCCGGCGTTCCACGACGACGAACGCGATCAGGGCCAGCACCGCCACCGCGGCCGGCGCCAGCACGGCCGGGCGGGTCCAGCCGCCGGGTCCGGCGTTGACGGCGTACACGGCCAGGGTCACCCCGACCGTGCCCAGCACCGCTCCGCTCACGTCGAGAGCCGTTCGCGCGCCGCGGGATTCGCGCAGCCAGCGGATAGCGCCCAGGGTCACCAGCACGCCGACCGGCACGTTGATCAGGAAGATCAGCCGCCAGGACAGCTCGGTGAGCACGCCGCCGGCGACGAGCCCGATGACCGAGCCGATGCCGGTCACCGCGGCGTAGAAGGCGAAGGCCTGACTGCGCGCCCTGCCCGGTGCGTACGTGGTGGCGACCAGGGCCATGGCGGTCGGCGCGGCGATGGCCGCCGCCACGCCCTGCAGCGCCCGCCCGGCGATGAGTACCGCCGGGTCCCAGGCGATTCCGCACAGCAGCGAAGCCAGGGTGAAGAAGGCCACGCCCGCGGTGAAGACCCGTTTGCGCCCGAAGGTGTCGCCGAGCCGGCCGCCCAGCAGCATCAGGCCGCCGAAGGCCAGGACGTAGGCGGTGATGATCCAATTCCCGTCCGCCTCGGACAGTTTCAGCGCCGACCGCACCTGCGGCAGGGCCAGCGCGACCACCGTGCCGTCCAGGACCACGAGCAGTTGCAGCCCGCCCAGCACGAAAATGGGCGGGCCCCACACCCGTTCGTGCCCGGTGCCGGACGATAGCGCCGCGGCGTCCGACGGGGCCTTGCCTTCGGAAACGATCACAGTCGCCGACCCTAACGGGTGCACCGGGCGCGGACATCGGTCCCGGGTAGTACTGCGAACGCAGTACGCGTCACCCTTGCGTGCGCTGCCCCGGCCCGGCGGCCGCGACTCGATCGGTGCCGGCCGGCACCGCGACGCGGTAGGCGTCAGCCTTGCGGTGCCCGGCTCGGCGACACCGGGGGCTCGATCGGCGCCGGGCGGTTCCGCGATGCGTCAGCCCTGCAGGCCCATGCCCTGGGCCAGCAGCGGCCACGACTCGTGCAGTGCCTGTTCCCAGTACGGCCAGTAGTGCGTGCCGACCGGATTGAACTGGTAGGTCGCCGGGATGCCGAGCGAGTCGAGCTTGTTCTTCAGGTTGACCGTGCAGTTGTTGACCGCGGCCTCGATGATCACCCCGAGGGCGAGGCTGCCCGCGCCGTCCGAGCCCTCCGCGCTGTTGAGGTACCACTGCACGTCCTCGATCAGCGGGATGCCGCTGCCGGAGGACACGTACAGCAGGGTGCCGCGCAGCTTCTCGGCGTGGATGACGGGATCGTTCTCGGCCCAGCGCGGGTCGTTGTCCGGCCCGTACATGTTGACCGTGTCGCCGCCGCCGCGACCGACCGAGAGCTTCACGTACTGCTGACCGACCGGGTCCGCGATCTGCGCGCAGCCGCTGTACGCCGCGACCGACTTCCACAGGCCGGGCTTGGCCTCGGCGAGTTGCAGGACCGAGGTGCCCGAGGTCGAGAGGCCGGTGAGCGCGTTGAGTCCGGTCGAGCCGAGCGCCTTGTCCAGCAGCGGGGGCAGTTCCTCGGTGAAGAAGGTCTTCCATTTGTTGGTGCCGAGCCGGGGATCGGGCTGCTGCCAGTCGGTGTAGTAGCTGGCGAAGCCGCCGATGGGCTGGATGACGTTGACCGGTTTGTCGGCCAGCCAGTCGATGGCGTCGGTCTGGGCCTTCCAGTTCGCGGTGCCCTCACCGCCGTCGAGGCCGTTGAGCATGTACAGGTTCGGCGCGGGCACGGATTCGTCGGCGGGTCGCTGCACGTCGACGGTGATGTCCTTGTCCATCGCCGCCGAGTAGACCTTCAGATGCCAGGTGCGCCCGTCCTTGACCAGCGAGGTGATCTCCGGGGCTTTCTCCGGCGCGGCCGATCCGGTGCCGCTGAGCAGCGCCCCGGACAGCGCGACGCTGAGTGCGGCCACGGTGCTTCGCCGAGCGATGGTGCCTAGCGCGGTCAATTTCATCGAACAGTTCGTCCCGTCCACGGGCCTGGTCGGCTCGTCGTCGCAAGTTGTGTCCCCGACGGACCGCGATCTTCGCCGCCCCCAACGCCCTCTTACGTCTGTTTCCGACACGCATTCGTTACCCAACGGAACAAGTTCTAGCCCCCGAAGCTGCCGGAGCAGGACTCGAACCTGCACCTTCCTGAACCAAAATCAGAAGTCCTGCCAATTAGACGATCCGGCATCGGGGCCGGATCAGTCTCGCGTACCGCGGGCGGGATCGGCCACCGAATTTCCCGGTCAGCGTTCGATCACGTAGAGCATTATCGCGATCGCCAGGGCCGCCAGGGCGGCGAGGTCGAGGTTGAGGACCCGGCGGGTTTTGGGGTTCAGGGGGCCGGTCGTGGTGGCTATGAGGATGAAGCTCACCAGGCTGATCACCGCCGCGGTCAGGGCGGGGGCGCGGACCGGCTCGGCGAACGCGGCGATGATCAGGCCCGCGCCGACCAGGGCCAGCAGGATCGCGCGGTGGCGGAGCAGGACCGCGAGATCGGGGCCGTCGACGGTGACGCCGTAGGCGGCGCGGGCCCGGTTCGCCGACAGGGCCACCGTGCCGGGGAGCAGGTGCAGGAGGCCGACCAGGATCAGGAGCACCGCGGCGATCGATTCCAGCAGCATGGGACTTACCTTTCCGCAGTTCGAGTAGTCGTGTAAGCATGGCGGGGGTGGACATCGACGTGCTTCCAGATTCCTGCTGTCCCGCGACGGGTTCGACGCTGTGGCTCGGCACCGGGTACGCCGCGTATCTGGGGGCGTCGCTGCGGCTGGACGCGCACTTCGGGTCGGTGCAGTGCCTGGCGATCGGGGTCGACGCGCCGTTCACCCTGCGGGTGCCCGAGTTCGGCGAGCGGACCGTGCGCAGCGCCCTGATCCCGCCGCGGCGAACACACCAGGTCGTCGCGCGGGGTGAGCGAATGCTGTTCTGCTACTTCGATCCCGGCTCACCGCGCGCGAAAGGCTGCGCCGCTCGAATGACCGCGCAGGACGCGGGAATCGGGCTGAACCACGAGGCCGAGGCCGCGATGATCGCGCTGGTGAGCGGTGCCGGCGAAGTGGATCCCCTGCGGGTCCTGGATGCCGCCGGCGGTACCTCGAACCGGCCGATCGACGACCGGATCGCCGACGCCATCGCCGCCCTGCACGCGAATCCGGCCGCCGAGATCACCGCCGCCGAACTCGCCGCGGGCGCGCACCTGTCGACTTCCCGCTTCCTGCACCTGTTCTCGGCCCAGGCGGGCACGAGCTTCCGCCGCTACCGCCTGTGGGCGCGGATGCTGCACGTGGGCCGGGCGGTGTCCAAGGGCAGCGACTTCACCACAGCGGCAATGGATGCCGGGTTCGCGAGCCCGTCGCACTTCAGCGACGCCTTCCACACGATGTGCGGTCTGACCCCGAGCGCGCTGTTCGCCAGCGGCACGCGGTTGGTCATTCTGGACTCGTGACTCGGGGCGATCTCCCGCGATACCGCCGGATAGCCTGCGCAGGAGCGATTCCCGACCGGAAGGACGATCGACATGGACCGACCGCACGTACCACCGCTACACCCGGCGGACCCAACGGCGACACTCGACTCCGTACCGGATCGGGTGATCGAGCCCACCGGCACCACGGGCTCTGTCGCGGCGACCGGCGGTCCGGCAGTCCCGCACTCGGTCGCCACGGAGCCGTCCGCGATCGCGGACCCCGAGCGGGCAGCACCGCCGTCCGAGGTGGATCCACTCCTGGATCTACTGAGCGAACGAGCTCGCGCGACAGCGGTTTTCGGGAAGGCCGTCACAGCGGAAGGTGTGACCGTGGTTCCCGTGGCCCACGTCAACATCGGCCTCGGCGGCGTGGCAGGCAGCGTGGGCGGCGGAGTCCAGGTGAAGCCGTTGGGCTACATCGAGATTCGTGACGGCCGGGCCCGCTATCTCCCGATTCGGACCTGGGATCAGCTGCTCGCCCCGGCCGCCGTGCTGGCCGCCGCCGTAGTCGCACCGCGCCTGCTCGGCATCCTGCGCGGACTGCGCAGCCACCGCTGAACGGCGCGGCGAGCGTTCGCGGTCGGTTCCCTTCGCGCACGTGTGCCCCGCTCGATGAGCACATCCATTTCGCACTCACCCGAGCCCACTCCGTCAGTAGGCGCGAGCCGCTGCCGGGTCGTGGGCAGGGACCGACGGACGGCAGATCCCGTCCTACGGCGGCGGGTTGTCCAGCCGGAGAGCTGTTGCGAGTCAGCTGCCGGACCGCAGTTCCCGCCCTACCGGGCGGAGCCGTTCGGCACCAGGGCGGTTGCGGGCCAAGTGTATTCGTACTCCGGGGTCGAGAAGCCCTGGGGCCAGTCGGTGACGCGGTGGGCGGTGCGGACGCCGCCGTGGCGTTCGTAGAAGGCGATGGCGGGCGTATTCGCCTCCAGCACCTCGAGGTACATCGCGCGGCCGGGATAGTTCTCGGCGGTCCAGCTCATCGCGTGGTGCAGCAGGCGGGTGCCGGTACCCCGGCGTTTGCCGGTGGCCCGGACGTGCAGGTTGTCGAGCAGGACGCGATCCGCGGGCTCGGGGGTCAGGTAGACGAAGCCCTCCAGCCCGGACTCGTCCTCGATCAGGAACAGCGCCGCGCCTGGTGCGGGAGCGCTCAGGCGCGACCGCCAGATGCCCAGGCGCTCCTCGTACAGCGCCCCGTCGAGATAGTCGGCGGGCAGCATGCCCGCGTAGGCGGTGCGCCAGCTGCGGGTGTGCAGCGTGGCGACCGCTTCCGCGTCGTCGAGAACGCCGGGGCGGATCATCGTCAGCCCCCGTCGAAGGTGCGCAACAGTTCCTCGGCGGCCAGGGCCGGGGTGAGCGAACCGTCGCGGACCTGGGATTCGATCTGTCCGCGAATGGATTTGACCGCCGGGTTGTCGGACAGGCGGCGCAACAGGCTGTCGTGAACCATGTTCCAGGTCCAGTCGATCTGCTGGCGGCGGCGCTTCTCGTCGAACTCGCCGGCGTCGGTGAGCACCCGGCGGTGCTCCAGGACGGTGTCCCAGAACTTCTCCAGGCCCACGCCCTCGAGCCCGCTCATGGTGATAACCGGTGGGTGCCACAGGGATTGGCGCGGGTGGATCAGGCGCATGGCCCCGGCCAACTCGCGGGCCGCGGCCTTGGCTTCGAGCTCGTGCTTGCCGTCGGCCTTGTTGACCGCGACCAGATCGGCCAGCTCCAGCACGCCCTTCTTGATGCCCTGGAGCTGATCGCCGGTGCGCGCGAGGGTCAGGAAGCAGAACACGTCGACCATGTTGGCGACCGTGACCTCGGATTGCCCGACGCCGACGGTCTCCACCAGGATCACGTCGTAGCCCGCCGCCTCGAGCAACACGATCGTCTCGCGCGTCGCCTTGGCCACGCCGCCGAGCGTGCCCGCGGTCGGGGACGGGCGAATGAACGCGTCCCGCTCCAGGGACAGCCGTGCCATGCGGGTCTTGTCGCCGAGGATGGAACCGCCGGTGCGGGTGGAGGACGGATCCACCGCCAGCACCGCGACCTTGTGCCCCTGCCCGAGCAGTTTCATGCCCAGCGCGTCGATGAACGTCGACTTGCCGACGCCCGGAACACCGGTGATGCCGACCCGGTTGGAGATGGCCGCGTCGGAGTCGGGGGTGACCCGCAGCAGCAGCTGCTGGGCCAGTTCCCGATGGTCGCCGCGGCTGGATTCGACCAGCGTGATGGCCCGCGCGAGCCCGGCGCGCTCCCCCGCCCGCACCGAGGCGGCCAGTTGATCGACGTCGATGACCCGTTTGGACCCCCGGGCCGCGGGTGCGGGACCGTTGCCGGTCATACCCACACCCGCGGTGGTGCCGAGCCGAGGGGGCAGCGCGCCACCCTCGGTTCCGCGTGCGGCGTCACTCATTCGGCCGCGCCGCTGCCGATCTCGTGGCCCAGGGAATCGGCCAGCTTCTTGATCAGATCGATGGCCGCGTCGGCGATGACGGTGCCCGGCGCGAAGATCGAGGCCGCGCCCGCCCGGTACAGCTCGTCGAAGTCGCCGGGCGGGATGACGCCGCCGACCACGACCATGATGTCGGGACGCCCGACATCGGCCAGTGCCTGCTTGAGGGCGGGCACCAGGGTGAGGTGACCGGCCGCGAGCGAGGAGACGCCGACGATGTGTACGTCGTTGTCCGCCGCCTGCTGGGCCACCTCTTCGGGGGTCTGGAACAGCGGGCCCACGTCGACGTCCATGCCGAGGTCGGCGAAGGCGGTCGCGATGACCTTCTGGCCGCGATCGTGCCCGTCCTGGCCCATCTTGCAGACCAGGATGCGGGGACGGCGGCCTTCGGCCTCGGCGAATTCCTCGACCAGGGAGATCGCGTTGCTGATGTTGGTCACCTTGCCCGCTTCCTCACGGTAAACGCCGGAGAGCGTACGGATTTCGGCCTGATGGCGACCGTACACCTTCTCGAGGGCGTCGGAGATCTCGCCGACGGTGGCCTTGGCGCGCGCGGCGTTGATGGCCAGGGCCATCAGGTTGTTCTCCATGCCGCCCTCGGACGAGGCTGCCGCACGGGTCAATTCGGCCAGCGCCCGTTCGCATTCGGCGGAATCGCGCTCGGCGCGCAGGCGCACCAGCTTCTCGTTCTGCTCCACGCGCACGCGCGAGTTCTCGACCTTGAGCACCTCGATGGCCTGGTCTTCCTCGGCCTGGTACTTGTTGACACCGATGACGGCCTGCTGGCCGGTGTCGATGCGCGCCTGGGTGCGGGCGGCGGCCTCTTCGATGCGCAGCTTCGGGATGCCCTCCGAAATCGCCTGCGCCATACCGCCGTGCGCCTCCACCTCGGCGATGTGGGCGCGGGCCCGCTCGGCGAGCTGGTGGGTCAGCCATTCCACGTAGTAGGAGCCGGCCCACGGGTCGATCGGGCGCGTGGTGTTGGACTCCTGCTGGATGAGCAGCTGGGTGTTGCGGGCGATGCGCGCGGAGAAGTCGGTCGGCAGCGCGAGCGCCTCGTCCAGGGCGTTGGTGTGCAGCGACTGGGTGTGGCCCTGGGTGGCGGCCATGGCCTCCACGCAGGTGCGCGGGACGTTGTTGAACACGTCCTGCGCGGTCAGGGACCAGCCCGAGGTCTGCGAATGCGTGCGCAGGGACAGCGATTTCGCGCTCTTGGGCTCGAACTTGGCGACCAGCTCGCTCCAGAGCAGGCGGCCCGCACGGAGTTTGGCGACCTCCATGAAGAAGTTCATGCCGATGGCCCAGAAGAACGACAGGCGCGGGGCGAACTTGTCGACCTCCATGCCCGCGGCCACACCGGCGCGGATGTACTCCACGCCGTCGGCGAGGGTGTACGCCAGTTCCAGGTCGGCGGTGGCTCCCGCTTCCTGAATGTGGTAGCCGGAGATGGAGATCGAGTTGAACTTCGGCATCTTCGCGGAGGTGAAGGCGAAGATGTCGGAGATGATCCGCATCGAGGGCTTGGGCGGGTAGATGTAGGTGTTGCGGACCATGAACTCTTTCAGAATGTCGTTCTGAATCGTTCCGGCCAGCTGTTCGGGCTTGACACCCTGTTCCTCGGCGGCCACGACGTAGAGCGCCAGGATCGGCAGCACCGCGCCGTTCATGGTCATCGACACCGAGACCTGGTCCAGCGGAATCTGATCGAACAGCTCGCGCATGTCCAGGATCGAGTCGATGGCGACGCCGGCCATGCCGACGTCACCGGTGACGCGCGGGTGATCGGAGTCGTAGCCGCGGTGCGTGGCCAGGTCGAAGGCGACCGAGAGGCCCTTCTGACCGGACTGCAGGTTGCGGCGGTAGAAGGCGTTCGAGTCCGCGGCGGTGGAGAAGCCCGCGTACTGGCGAATCGTCCACGGCTGGTTCACGTACATGGTCGGGTACGGACCGCGCAGGAACGGGTCCAGACCCGGGACGCTGTCCAGGGGGTAGCCCTCGGCGACGATCGCGTCGCGGTCGGCCTTGGTGAAGACCGGCGGGACGTCGATGCCCTCGGGCGTGGACCAGGTGAGCTGTTCGGGCGCATAGTGATTCGCGGCGGCGGCCTCGGCGACGAACGCCTCGACCTGCTCCGCGGCCACGGGGGCGGTCTCGGCCGCGGCGTCCGCGAGCGGGACCTCGGCGAAATTGCCGATGAGGTGCTTGATATCGCTCATGATTACGCTCCCAGCTTTTCCAGCAGGCCGGACAGGGTGCTCACCGCGTCCATCCGCGCCGTCAGGAATCCGTCCGGCCGTTGCGGGCCGGTCAGGTCGGCGACCGCCTTCTCCGGTCCGGCCAGCAGCACCGTGGTGATGCCCGCCGCGCGCAGCGCCTCGGCGGCCGCGCCCGCATCGGTCCCGTAGCGGGTGTCCGAACCACACAGCACCGCGACGGTGGCTCCGGATTCGGTTGCCGCCGCGCCGATTCCGTCCTGCGCCAGCGCGCCGACGTTGATCGGCTCGATGCCGCCGGAGGCCAGCACGTTGGCGGAGAAGGTGACACGCACATTGTGCTCGGCCACCGGGCCCAGCGGCACCAGCAGGGCCTTGGGCCGGGCGCCGTTGGCGAGCAGGTACGCGTCCGAACGGTTGCGCAGGGCCTCGAAGGCCGCGCCGTAGCGGGCGATCGGGCTCTGGATGCGGGCCGCCTCCGAGAGCGGCTCCTCCCCCAGGTTCGGGAACTCGTTCACGCCGGTGACGGCGGTCTTGCGGTGTGCCACATCGGAATCGCGCTTCGCGCGGGTGGCCTCGATGCGCTCGGCGAGCAGGCCGGACTGCAGCGCGGCCAGGTAGCCGCCCGCCGCCTCGAGCTCCTGCATGAACTCCCACGCCTTGGCGGCGAGTTCGGCGGTGAGCGACTCAACGAACCAGGAACCGGCGCCCGGGTCCTGCACGTGGCCCAGGTGCGACTCCTCGAGCAGCAGCAGCTGGGTGTTGCGGGCCATGCGCTCGGAGAACGCCGGGGAGACGCCGAGTTCGCCCGCGGGCAGGGCGGAGTCGAACGGGCGAACGGTGACGATGTCCGCGCCGCCGACGCCCGCGCCGAAGGCGGCCAGGGTGGTGCGCAGCATGTTCACCCACGGGTCCCGCTGGGTCATCATGGCGTCGGAGGTGACCGCGTGCTGCGGGGCGTTGCCGAATTCCGGTGCGCCGCAGACCTGGGCCACGCGGGCCCACACCCGTCGACCGGCCCGGAACTTGGCGATCGCCTCGAACTGGTCGTCGGTGGCCGCGAAGCGGAACTCCAACTGGCCCAGCGCATCGGCGATGTCGGCGCCGGCCTCGGTGAGCGAGCGCAGGTACTCCAGACCGGCGGCCACGGCCGCGCCGAGTTCCTGCGCGTCCGAGGCGCCCGCGTTGTGGAAGGCCTCGCCGGAGACGGTGATCGCGCGCACGGTCTCGGGGCGGGCGACGGCCTGCTGGGCCAGCGCGATCGCGCCGTCCAGGTCGATGGCCGAGGTGCCCGCGAACAGGCTGGTGAGCGGGGTGGCGCCGAGAGCGACCTGAATTCCCTTGCGGTCCTGGACGTTATAGCCGTCCAGGACCGAGAAGACCTGCGCGGCGGCTTCGAGCGCGGCCGGGCCGGCGTCGATGCTCAGCGGGGCGAGCTCGAACAGCAAGCCGGACAACGCCGTCGGCAGGTCGGCGACCGGGACGCCGCGCTCGGCCACACCCAGCCAGATCGCACTTACGCCGTTTTCCAGCGCGTGCAGGATCTGCTGGTTCACAATGGCGGCGTCGGAGCCTTCGAAGCGCTGGCTGACGAACCAGCCGCGATGTACGTCGCGGGTGGCGTCGCCGCCGCGCACGTACGGGAAGGCACCCGGCAGCGGCTGCTCGGGCAGCTCGTCACGACGGGTGTAGAGGGGGTTGACGGTGAGGCCGTCGTAGGTCTTGACCGCGAGCAGCGTCTCCGGCTCGTCCGGAAGCTCAGAGGCCTCCACCCGGCGGGCCTTGGCGAGCACTCCGGCGACGCCTTTGCGCCAGGCGGCGTACCCGGGCACCGGATCGGTGTCCGGGTCTGAAGCAATCGGCATAGCTGCTGTTCCTTCTCCCACTCACTGACCGAATGACCGATTTGGGCCGCGTTCGTACAGCTCAGAGGTTGTTTCGGTTAACGAGCATTCCTCGTCTTTACCCTGATGCTAGCGGCAGCCCGGCCGATACCGCCCACAGAGTCTCGCTACCAGCCGGTAACCTGGCGCGGTGCCAACAACTCCGCGGACCCTGCTCGGACGCCTCCGCGAACCCAAGACCCTGGCTTTGCTCGCCGGTCTCGCCGTGCTGTTCGCCGCCGCGGCCATGATGCCGCACCCCGCGCCGCAACAGATCCGGACCTGGGCCGATTCGGTCGGTCCGCTGCTACCGCTGGTGTTCTTCGCCGTCCACGCGCTGGTCTGCGTGGCTCCCATCCCGCGCACCATCTTCACCCTCAGCGCGGGCATGCTGTTCGGCCCCGCGCTGGGTCTCACCTTGGCCGTCACCGCGACCACGGTGAGCGCGGTGCTGGCGCTGCTGCTGGTGCGCGCCCTCGACCGGGATCGGGTGCGAGCGCGCCTGACCCATCCGATGGTCCGGTCGGTGGACGCCCGTCTCGCCCATCGCGGCTGGCTCGCCATCGGCTCGCTGCGCCTGATCGCGATGGCCCCGTTCTCGGTGGTCAACTACTGCGCGGCCCTGTCCTCGATCCGCATGACCCCGTACCTCGCCGCCACCTTCGTCGGCATCCTGCCCGGCACCATCGGCACGGTCCTGCTCGGCGACGCCCTCACCTCCGAGACCTCCCCCGGGCAGCTGATCCTGACCGCCGCCTGCCTCGCCCTGGGCCTGGTCGGCCTGGTCGTCGACGCGCGCCTGGGCGCCCCCGAACCCGCAACCCCCGCAACCGAACCCGCGCCGGTGGTCTGACCTCTGCCCGGGCGGCGATGGTCGCCCTCGCCGAGATGGGCCGCGCTGCCGGGTGTCGCCCGACGGTCGGCACCTGTACCGGTTGCGGCAGCGAGACCGGCTCACTCGCACACACGCGTTGTGCGATCGTCGAGCGAGGGCCCGGCCGGGTCACCGAGAACCGGCGAGCCTCTCCGCTGCGACAGGAACGCCGCGCCGCTTGCTCGTGACTGCCGAACAACGGGGTTCGTGCCTCAATCGTCGAGCAGCTCGGAGAAATCCTCGGTGTAGCCGATCAGGAGCGTGCGGCGGTTCGACAGCAGCTCGGCGAGGACCTGCCAGTGGGGCGAGTCCGGGGCGCCGAACAGGTGGATGAGGTCCGTGATCAACGGGGGGATCTCGGCCGGCGTGGGCGGAACCGGGCGGTCGAAGCCCAGAAGGGCTGCGCCCGTGCCGAAGTGGCGGTAGCCGTGCCGGGCCAGGCGGCGCACGACGGCGTGGTTCTCGAACGTGTCGCGGTCGCCCTGGAAGTAACCGTTCGGGATTCCGGCGAGCGCCAGATCGTCGCGGCCGACCGGGACGCGCTGGACGAGCACGACGTCATCGATCATGTCCTCGGGCCTGGTGTTGACCTCCACCAGGGCCTCGACGTCGAGTTCGGCGCCGTGCGGTGCGGCCGTGAGCGCATCCCATTCCACGCGCGATCGCACGTCGTCCAGGACTTCCGCGATCCGGGCGGCACGCAGGTCGTCCGCGTGATGCGCTGCGGCGACATCGTTTTCGTCGAACTCACCGGCGTCGACCGTCAGCCGTTCGGCCAGGCCGGCGTGCATGCTCGTGTACATGCACTGATTCACGTCATCGAGGGTGCACAGCAGCCGCGCCGGGGCGTGTGCCGCACGCAACGCGTCCACCGCGGCCACCAGCTCCGTGAGCGAATCGACCTCGTCGAACCGGGCCACCGTGTTGGTGTCCCACCGTGCACGGGTGACGGGGTCGAGGGTGTCGTAGGTGGTCATCCGCATGGCGCGCATTCTGCCGTCGCGGTCCGACACGCTCACGGCGGAGCCGCCTCCTGGCGGGAGCCCCCGAATTACGGACCGGTGGCCCCTCGAGGGCTCGTCGCGGATCAGGCCGTCTCACCGGTCGGTCGCGGCCAGCGGGGGCTTCGGCCCCCGCCACGGCCCGCACACCCGCGAACCAACAACCATCCCAGCCGGCACCGCACCCGCGGCAACCAGAAGTGTCATCGGTCCGCCTCGCGCGCGGCCCTCAGGCGTTCCCGATAGGCGACCTGCCTGCAACCCTCGCTGCAATACTTACGGGACCGCCCCCGACGACCACGCGAGGGATCGACCTCACGAACCGCGCAATGGCACACCAGGCATGGGGTAGTCCCTCGCACCGCGCCGAAGACCCCATGTCGGTCACACCATGGACCCTGCCGCTTTCTGTCCTGAGTATGAACGCCGCTGGTCGTCCTCAGAGAACTCAACTCATAGCTCGGCTCGACGGTCGGTGGCCCATCATCGATCGTGTCGTTCGCGAATCGACGATGCGCGTACGCCAGAAGTGCCTCCGAGTGCTGCTGTCTCAGATCTGCGATCGCCCGCTGAAACATCTGCCGCACAGTGCTTTCCGAGTACTTCACACCGCGCCCAATCTCGGCGAAGCTATCCCCGTCCAGAACACGCCGCCGTACCACCGACCGCGCCGGCTCCTTCAGTGCGGCGAGAGCCTCGTTCAGTTCGGCGGCCAGCACTGCGAAGTCGAACTGATCGGCAACCTCGCGGCCCACCGGATCCCGATGACCACCACGACGACGACTCACGCCTCCCCCTCCCCCGCATCCTCGGAAGCCGCACCCTCATCTGTCGGCTCGAGCTCGGCCAGCGGATCCTTTTCCGCTTCCACCTTCGCCGAGTCCTCATGACCGCAGCCATGCAGGCGATGGATACCGAACGCGGCCGCGAACGACTCGAACACCACCCACACATGCTCCCGCGGCGCCCGGAACAGGGCAACGATCGTCACCAACGCCACCGACCCCACCAACAACAGCAACGGCCACACGCCCGCAGCCAACAACGACCCAACCATGTTCACGAAGACGCCTTCCTATAGACGCAAAAAGCCCCCAGCACGGATGCTGAGGGCTCAAAAGCGTTAGCTCGGATACAAAACAAAAAACCCCGACCGGACGGCCAGGGCTTACTGGGGGCAGGACTGTCCCCTTCGGCACTCAATATACCACATGACCCACTTCCCCGCGCGCACAACACATCAGCGCAGTTCAGAGCCGGAAAGTACTCCACGTCAACGTGATGCACCCGACGAACCTGAGCGTCTCGCGGGCCGCCCCCACCCCCCTGAGAGGGGACATATCAGCAGTTCAGAGCGTGTTTACGCGGCGACGACGAAAGAACGCTGAATTCCGTTGTGCACATTAACCAATCAAAATGCAAAGTGTGCATTTGCTCCGATGTGGAACGCCCCCGCGACTGCTTGGCAACCACCCCCTCCGAAATGCCTTGCGCTGCCGCGACACCGAGCCCTCCCGCCGGCCCGCAGCTCCCGCGGCCTAACCCCCAGCATTCGCACGCCGATCCCCTTCACCCCGCGATCGGACCACCCGCACCCCCGCACCCCCGCGGGCTCCGCCCGCGCGACGGCGCGGTGCGCCGCAACCCCGCCCGCACCGGCCCAGCAGCCCTGCTGCCCCACCTCAGCCCCCTCAACGGCCACTGGACCACCGCCACCATCGCCGAGGACGCCACCGGCCAACCCGTCGAGATCGGCATCGCCCTCCTGCCCGGCATCGAATGGCCCTACCCGCCCGAAACCTGCCCCACCTCCTGCGGCACCTGGCACCTCAACGGCGAACTCGTCATTTGCGAGGGCTGTGGCGCCGACGGCACCTGAGCCCCACGGGGCGGGGCCGACCGGCCCCGCCCTCGCCCATCCGACCCGCCCGCAGCCCTAACCCCGCACACCCGCAGCGGCCACACCACCAGTCGGGACGTCGCCGCTCGCTCCCGTCCCGGCGCGCTTGGCCTTGGCGCGCTCGCGCTGAGCAGCCTGGCGACACGCATCACTGCAAAACCGGCGCGGCCGCCCCCGCCCACGATCCTGCTCACCGGTGGACCGCACCATCACGTCAAGCACACACACGCAGCTCTCACATTGGCGAAACCAGTCCGGATCCCCACCGAGTCGACCATGTCGCCCGCACCACTCACCTTCGGCGAAATAGATGAACGCCAACGGGTTGTCCTCGGCATCGGAAGCGATCCGCCCGAAGTCGAGATTTCGGAACTGGCGCAACTTCTCCACCACATCCGGCCGGCTCCGCAGCGTATCCACCGCGTCGCGAAAGATGTGCCGCGCACGCGATTCCGATACCGCCGCCTGTACCGCGATCGACCAGAACGGCACGCCGTCCAGCCGGGCCAGCATCACAACGGACGCCTTACTCTCCCGTCCGCCCAGCGCCGCGACCACGACAGCACAGAACGCCTCATAGGCGATCCGGTCCGTCGCGGCGCGCATCTCCCGATCGGACATCGAACCGCCGCTCACACGCCCTCCCCGCTGGAATCGGCCTGAGCCCCGTCGTCGGCCGACGTGTCCTCACCGGCGACAGCTCCGCCCGCGGACGCCGGGCCGCCGTCATGGGTGCAGCTCCGCCGATGAAAGCCGAACCCGGTCGCGAACGACTCAAAAACCTTCGGAACATCGTCCTGCTTGGCCCGGAACAAGGCAATGACCGCCACCAGCATTACGGCAACAATCAACGCTGCCATCATCGCCAACGGCCACACACCAGCGGACAGCAGCGGCACGAACTTGGACAAGGAACTTCCTTTCAACGCAAAAAAGCCCCCAGCGCGACAGCACTGAGGGCTCAAGGACCGATATGTGGACAAACAAAAACCCCGACCGAATCGGCCAGGGCTTACTGGGGATACAGCGATCCCCTGCACTGCCCACCGTACCAGACCACCATCCGGCCGCGGAAGCCGAAAAACCCCAGCTCGCCGACCAAGCCCGAAAGACCGCCGAAGTTGCTGCCGGACCCCCGGCAACGTCGGAGCCGACAACCGACCCCGATCCAGCCCCATTTTCCCAGCTCCACCAGCGCGCAATTGCCTTCCCCACGGTGCCAACACGAATTTCGTTACGCACCGGCCCCGGCCTCCACCACCGCGGGACCGCACAACCCGCGCGCTTAACCTGAAACGCCCATACCTCACTGACATTCGCCCGCACGCACACGACCCGACGCCGGAGGACACCGCCGGATTACTTCCCCGCCGGGGCCGCCGGATCCGCACCCCATCTGAATTGCCTTGAGCTGCCGCGACACAGAGCCCTCCCGCCGGCCCGCAGCTCCCGCAGGCTCACCTCCCAGCCGCCCCCAGCTCAAACTGGCTGCTTTCCAGCCCGACCTCGCAGTGCGGTGTCCAGTTGGCGCAGGAGCTCGCCGATGCGGCCGCCGCTCGGCGGGGACGGCGGGTAGCGGCGCAGCACGGAGATGACGGTCGGGCTTGCGAGCCGGGCGGCGCTGTCGAGGTAGTCCAGGGCGGGCGAATCGACGGGGCCGGCCGCGAGTTCGAGTGCCCTAGCGGTGTGGGCGGCGGCGCCCAGGATGTGTTTGACCTGGGTGGGATTCGGGAGGGGGTGCAGGTAGGCGGAACCCGCGGCGTGGGCGGCCGCGCGGGCGGCGTCGCCGGCGGACTGGTGGCCCGCGTCGCGCGCCTCCTGCGCGGCTTTGTGTGCGGCCCAGGAGGTGTCGCGCAGCGCTCTGCCGCGTTTGCCGCCGTCGGCGAATTCGGCGGCGGCGGCCAGGGCGGCGCGCGGGCGGTCGTCGTCGGGGAAGAACTGCTCGAACAGCGGCAGCGCCGGGCTCGCGCACGCGGCCGCGAAGGCGGTGACTTCGCGGAGCTCGGGCAGGGTTAGTTCGAACGTCGTGGAATCCGCCATGCGCACATCCTCCTACACGGTTTCTACCGTCCAGAAGTATTGCGAGTGAGTGTCATTCGGCCGGGGGCGGAGATCCCTGTCACCGGCGCGGGCAGCACCGACGGCATTCGCGATCCGGCGCGCGCCGAGCGGACGATCGCCCGGCCGGACCCGCCTGTCCGGACCAGCGGTTTTCAGGGTTCGCGCGCGTCCGGCGCGTCAGCAGGGGTCTTCGCCGCGGATCCGGCGCGAACCGATCGACCTATCGTCCGGCCGGATCGGTCCAATCGGAGCAGCGGTTTCTCAGGACTCGGGCACGTCCGACGCCTCGTCAGGCGTCTTCGCCGCGGAGTCGGCACGAGCGCCCCGCCAGCCGCGATAGCCGCGGTGGGCCGCGAACGCGCCGACGATCGCGACCACGCACCAGACCGTGATCGCGGTGTAGGCCAGGGGCGCGGAGAGGTCGCCGATGGACGCGCCCAGCGCGGTGTAGACGAACGCGCGGGGTGCGGACCCGATGAACGCCCCGGCGGCCATCTGCCAGAGCGGGATTCCGAGCGCGCCGAAGGCGTAGGAGGACAGGGCGTCCGGGGCCCCGGGGATGAAGCGCTGGCCGACCACCGCCCACAGGCCCCGGCGTTCGATATGCCCGTCCAGGCGATCGGCGCGTTCGGCCCCGAGCAGTTCGCGGGCGCTCGAGCGACCCGCGCGCCGGCCCAGGAACGCCGAGACGACCGCGGTGCCCACGGTCGCGCTCAGCGTGACGAAGGTTCCGACCAAGGGTCCGAACAGGATTCCGCTGCCGCCGGCCAGGATCGGCCCGGGCACCAGCAGCGCCCCGAGCAGCGCGGCCACCACGGCGTAGACGAATGGCGCCGCCGGGCCGGTCGCGTCCACCGCCTCGCGGATGGACCCGACGTCGATGACCCGCGCGATGGCGACCAGATAGAACATGCCGAGCAGAAACGCCACGCACAGCCCGAGGCGCAGGGCGGGCCGCCAGCGGCGGGCCGAAACGGGATCGTCGATGTCGGTCATGATGGGTGCAACCCTGCCGCATGCCGAGGGCGCGGGCGAATCGAGCCCCGCCGGAACCATCGGGCCCGGCGAGGGGTGCGCCCGGACCGCGCGCCGCGCCGCGGGTCCCGGGGCGAACCGCACCCGGCCATCACCTCATTTGGCGTCGCCGTAGCACTCCACGATCGCGGTGGTGAACGGGAAGCGCACCGGGGTCGGCCCGAAGGCTATCCGCCCGGCCTCGGCGGCCGCGGTGGCGATCATCTCCGCCACCGCGG